>CAZMDM010000379.1:0-7406 GCA_964564775.1 uncultured Desulfonema sp.
TGTGTTGATCGGCTAGTTCTTCTCAAACGCGGGAAGCAACTTCCGCACATAATAAATCCCGATTGCCATCCGTCTGTTTAAATTACGGTTTCTATTAACGTAACTATCGCCAGTTATTCCTTTTACCATTTCATCCAGGCTTGAAAACTCGGATAATGCATCCCGGATTCTTTTCCGATTTTCCCGGGCATGAGCTTTGGCGTCAATTTCAGCCCGTTCTATGGCTTCCGCAGCAGTCCGCATCGCATCAAAATAACAGGCTGGCTCCCACGAAGGCTCATACCCGTAAGTCTTCACGAACTTATCCCTGAATTCCTGTGCTTTTTCATTTCCGATAGCCACCATAAACGGAGAAACTGTATAAATGCCGTCCGAGTAATACCCCGGTTTTATGCGTTCCTGAGGATAAATTTTAAAGGCTTCGGGAAAAGAACTGCTTGAAAACGCGTCTGCTCCGATAATTGAATAGCCGGTTCCCGGATAATTGAAGGATGCGATGATCTTCATGCCTTCGACATCATAAGTGGCAAAAAAAATCATGCCCGGGTTTTTTTCGGATCTCAGTTCCGCTCCTATCTTTTCGAAATCTTCCGATAACTTTTTGCTTTTCAGATCAATCGCCCATTTTCTTTGCACAGAAAGCCCTATGCTCTTGGCAGTTTTTTCGAAATTATCTGCAAGACTGATTCCGTAAGAATTCTGAGTATAGATCATGCTTACCGAATCGTTATTCAGAGATTTGAGATAATTTGCAATAAACGCACCTTCATATCCGTTGGGAGGAATTACCCTGAAATACCATTCGTTTCCTTCAGTTACAGAATCAGCAGATGCGGTTGCCGTGATTGCGGGAATACCGTTTTTTCTGTAAATTTCTCCAGCAGCTATGGATGTCGAACTGTAATAATGTCCCAATACCAGCAATATCCGATCATCTGCTGCGATTTCCGAAGCTTTTCGGATCGCGGTCTGTTCATTATTTTGGTCATCAAACACCAATAGTTCTATATTCTTGTCGTTCAGTTTCTTTTCTTTTTTCAACTGCTCCAAACAGATCCGTATGCCTCTGAGCATCTCTTTTCCGCCTTCTTCCGCCTGCATCGGACCTGCAACAGCGATATAAATCGTCTCTTTTTTAAAAATTGCCGCATTTGCCTTAGCCGGACAAAAAACAGACGTCATCATTAGAAAAAACGATATATTCAAAATCTTTTTTTTCATTTTTCAAGATACCAGTCTCGGATACGCTGGCCCCCTATGGACATGTAATACCAGTTTCGGATTCTGGGCTTGACCAGACAATGAACCGTTTCAAAATAAATCGGAGCGATGACAGCCTCTTTTTCACACAAAATCTGCTCGGCATGTTTATACAGCAATATCCTCTCTTTAGGATCGGAACTTTTTTCAGCCTTATCCATCAGATCGGCAAATTCCTGATTGCTCCATCCGATTCTGTTCTCAGATTTGAACGGATGAAAGGTCTCATTCAGAAAATTGTTGGCATCGGGATAATCGCCGAACCATCCGAACTGAAATATATCTGCCTGATTATCCGTGCTGGAAGTAACTTTCATAAATTCATTGAATTCTTTCGACTCGAGACGGACATTGATATTCAGATAATGCGACAGCGACGCCTGAATCGCATAAGCAATCTGTTTATGATTTTCCGATGCCGGATGCATCATGACTATATCGGGAAAGCCCGCGCCTTCGGGATAACCGGCTTTTGCCAGCCATTTCCGGGCTTGGTCCGGATTGAAGCGGATACCGATTCCCTCCTTCGGATCAACCGCTCCGACAATCGAAGGCGGTGTGAAGGTTGTTGCCGGTACCGCGCCGCCTTTGGTAATCAGATCGACAATCAACTGACGATCTATTGCTGCCGAGATGGCTTTGCGAACCAGAGGATTGCTCACGACCGGACGTCTGACATTGAACGCGTAAGCATAGGTCCCAGCAGATTGGGGCGGCTGTGAATATTCTGCTCTGTATTTAGGGTTTACTTTGATATTGGGGATTTCTGAAAACGGAAGCCTGAGATAGATTCCTCCTAGAATATCCAATTCATTGTTGCGATACATTTCCAAGCCTACGGACTCCTGAGGAATATTATAATACCGCACCTCTTCTATTCTGACGTTTTTTGCATCATAATACATTGGATTTTTTCTTAGAATCATTACCTGTGCCTTATTTCGATAGACCAGCTTGTAAGGACCGTTGCTCTGAATATTTTTCGGTTCAGTCCAGTCGTCTTGGTAAGTTTCTATTGCTTTTCTATGCAGAGGACGATATATCCACAAGCCGGTCAGGGCAGGAAAATACGTCGCGGGATGTTCGAGCTTGAATTCTATGGTAAAATCATCCGGTGCAACTACTCCGATCTGAGTATAATCGCTGATTTTTCCTTTATTGACCGCTTCGGCATTTTTCAAAATATATAGCGAGTTCACATAAGGACTTTTGGTATCGGGGTTCAGATTGCGATGAATTGCCCAGACAATATCATGAGCCGTAACCGGAGAGCCGTCTGTCCATTGCACATCAGAGCGGAGACGGAATCGGTATGTTTTACCTTCATCACTGACCGTCCAGTCGGTTGCAAGTTCAGGTACCGGCTGATAGGTTTTGGGATCGAAATTGGTCAGCCCCAGAAACAATTGAGCGGTAACTTCGATAGATGCCATATCCTGAGTCAGACCGGGATCAATGGTCTGAATCACGTTATCTATCGGGATTCTGAGCGTTTTATCCTCAACCACATACGCGGGATTGAAGATTTCATCCGCTTTTTCCTGATACATGAACTCGAATTTTCCATCTTTGATCTTTTTGAAAAAAATAGCCTTCCCCTGAATATCTCCTTCTTTTGCAAAAGCATAAGAACCTGTAACGCCATGCCACTCATCTATAAATCTGAGCGTGCTTGCCACAACGACCGGCACAGTCGTAGCGGCTTGTTTCATCGCGGATGCCAGAACAGATATGGCGTCATATCCCTGAGCCGCCCATGTATCCGGTACTACCCCGTATTTTTCCCGAAATCGGCTGACAAATTCTCTGGTTTCGCGATCCTGACCTCCCGGATTGAACACGGTTGCCACAATCGCGCCATCGGCAGACCTTCCGGCAATGGTTACCAATTCGGGAGAATCCAGATCAGTGCCTCCGATCACCGGCGCTTTGATTTCCATATCCCGCATCTGTTTGATCAGTGTGGCAGACACCGGCAGACTGCCCGCAACAAAAATACCGTCCAGTCGGGATTCTTTGCGTACTGTTGAAAGAAGGTTACGGAACTCATCTTGCCATTTGAAAAAAGAATAGGTGGCAAGAGTAGCAATATTCAGATTCTCTGCCTCAGATTTATACACATCGGCAAGCCTGCGGAAAGAATCCTCTCTTTCATAAAAAACCACGCCGTTTTTACCTCCCAACTGATGCGCGAATTGTGCAATCTGCCGCCCGATTTCCTCATCTGTCGGAATATTTCTGAATACATAAGAACCGCCGTAACGGGTAAGGTTCGGATGGGTTGCACCATGAGAAATAAACACGATACCGCTTTGTTCATAAATAATCGAAGCCGGGATAGCAATTTGAGACAGACGATGACCGATCACTGCCACCACATCGGTATTCTCCGACAGCGTTCTGGCAACTTTCTGTCCTTGTTCGAATTCTCCTTTGTCATCATACACAACGGTTTTTATTTTTCTGCCGGAAATCCCTCCGCTCTGATTGATCTCTTCCACTGCCATAGCAATCCCTTCACGGAAAAGGCTGGGATTCGAAGAACTGTCCACAATACCGATGACAATATCCCCCTTGCCCTGAGCCGCTTTTTCCGCTCTTTTCTGAGACAGGCTGTCATACGATTCGCAGGACAGGATCGTCATCGCTGTCATCAGCAGTATGAAAAAAGAAATTGCTTTGCTCATTTTTTCGGTGATTCCGCTTTGGTTTCAGTTTTTTTTTCAGTACTCTGTGATGCTGCCGGTTTTCCGGTATCGTTCAGATCGAGACCACCGTAAATCGGCAATCCGCTCTGCTGATTTCCGATCATAATGACCTTCGAATTTTCAGATTTGGAAAGCTCCAAAGTTGCTTTGATCCCCATCCATTGCAGAATATCTTTGGAAAGCGATGTTGCCAGAATATCGTTATAATCTTTGAGACCGGCAGCTTCTATCCGCTTTCTTTCGGCTTCCAGTTTTTCCCTTTCGATTTTGAAAACATGTGCTTCGGCAATATGCTTCTGCTCAATCTTTTCCCGAATCGCCTTTGCAACACTTTCCGGCATTTCTATCTTTTTGATAATCACCACATCCACATTGACAAATCGCTGTGCTACCCGCTCGACTGCCTGATTCAACGCGTTTTCATAAATGGCTTTTTCGGTTTTATAGACTTCCTCGGCTTCCATCGTACCGATCAGAACGCGCAGCACCGATTCGATTTCGGGAATCACCACCGTATTTACATAATCCATTCCGACTTTCTGATGCAGTGTCCCCAACAACTTGTATTCGGGATAATATCGGATGGAAATGGAAAGCCTGACCTTGAGTCCGCTTTTGGTCAGAACATCAAATTCATGTGCCACCTGCTGAATTCTGACATTATAAATATACATTTTATCCCAAGGGAAAATAAAATGAATTCCTTCGCCATAAACCCTGTCCACCACTGTTCCGCCGAAAAATCGCAGATATTTCACTCCGCCTTCGCCGGATTGAATCGTATAGACAATATGATTGTAGAGATAAAAAAACATAAATAGAAATGTCAATACCACCGCAGTAATCTGGGGCAGATTATTTCTGATCTTTTGTCTGATGTTTTTGTAAAATTCGCTCATGATTGTCTCATTTCTGATGGATGAATTTTCCGAATTCCATTTTCAGCACCCGGTCTGCTGCATTGAAATAGCGATCATCATGGCTAACAGCAATGATCGTTTTGCCTTTATTTTTCAGATTCTTCAGGAATACTTCGTAAAAATATTTTCGGAACACCGGGTCCTGATCCGCTGCCACTTCATCGAAAACATATATTGGCTTGTCTTCCAAATAGCTGATAATCATGGCAAGACGTTTTTTCTGTCCTGTGGACAGATTGATATTGGTGAACCTGCCCTCCGAATAAGCGGTTTTGGCGATCAGCTCCATTTTGCAAAGCAGATCGTCCAGTACCGCTTCATCAATGTCTGTAACGCCGTAAAGCCGGTCAAACAGATGAAAATCCGTAAATATGACCGAAAACAGATTACGGTAATGCTCATAATTGCTCATATCTGTCGGAATATTGTCAATCAGAATTTCACCGGACTGCGGATAGTAAAGCCCGGTAAGTACTTTGAGCAGCGTGGATTTTCCGCTGCCGTTTCCCCCGACAATAAACAGAATTTCGCCTTTTCGGACAGACAGATTCAGAGGCCCCACCGTAAAATACCGATTCTGAGCATCTCCGTAAGAAAAACTGATATTTTTGAAAGTAATTGTTTCAAAATTCTTTTTTCGCAGCAGAGGGCTTGACGGCAGAGTCGCTTTGCTGTCATCCGCGTCATCCAGAATTTTTTCCAATTTTTCTATGGTATCCACCGCAACATCTGCTTTGGCAACGCGGGGAATTGCTTCGACCACATCTCCCAAAGGTCCGACCATAAACAAAATCACAGAAGTAATATTCACAATTGCCCCCGGAACAACAGAACTGATCTGGGGCAGCAGAAAAATGACCGATGCCATGAGTATATAAAAAAAACTTTGTGAAAATATATAATTATCTACAAAACGATATTCGGTTTTCACTTTCAGATCACGAGTCTGAAAAGAAGTTTCTTTCAGATAATTATGAAACAGATCATGACTTTTTTCGGAATTGATTTTGACTTCTTTGAAGCCATCAATCAGATGATCGAGGTAAAAAATAAATTCGGTCTGCTTTTCCACAGCCATCGTCAGTTCCCGGTTTGCTTCGGTCTGATTCAGCATATACACAGAAATTCCGGCAAGAATACACATCACTGCCAGAACAAATGCCGCAGATGACAGATAGCCGATATAAAAGAACGAAAAAACAATCATCACGGCTGACGGAGCCGCATTTGCCAATTGCCGAGCCGCGTTGAAAATAATCTCGGTATTATCGGCAAGCGCAGTATAAAGCTCCGATTTCCCCACAGTTTCTATCTGATATAAGCCCGAATGCCTGATCTTATCCGCAATTCGGATTCTGATATCGAACAAAAAATTTTGAACAATATCCACATTGCGGGATAAGGAATAGCGTTTTGCCCAGATGAATCCGATAATACAGGTCGCAAACATACCGAGGTACCTGAAATTCAAGCCGCCTTCGGGCAGATGTCCCGCAGCACCGTTGATGATCACCATGAGCAAGCCCTGCAAAATACCGGCAACAATGGCAATCGCAAACATTTTGACGCCTGTATTGCCGGATTCTTTTCGCAATAATGTGATGAATTTGGAATCCATATATGATCAGCTCTCTATCGCCTCGCAAAGCTCCGCTATTGTGCTGTGAACAAACAACAATTTCACCGAAATATCTCTGCCCAATGCTTCCGACATCTGCATCATGATCTGCACTGCTTTCAAAGAGTTGCCGCCCAGATCGAAAAAATTGTCATGAATACCGATAGGCTTTCTTCCCAAAACCTTTTCCCAAACTGCAGCAACCCGCTTTTCCGTATCATTGCGGGGCATCACATCATCCGCAGATGCTTTCAATCCGACAGACGCGGGATCAGGCAACGCCTTTTTATCGGCTTTTCGGTTCGGTGTCAAAGGAATACTATCTATCGGAATCATATGAGCCGGAATCATATAATCCGGCAGCATTTTCCGCAGATACGAGCGTAATTCAGCCGCGTTAATCACCTTGTCCGATACGATATAAGCGATCAATTCGCTGTTTTTGACAACCACCACGGCTTCCGATACATACGGATATTGCAGCAGCAGGCTTTCGATTTCTCCGGGTTCGATGCGGTATCCCCGAATCTTGACCTGCTCATCCTTTCTTCCCAGAAACACGATATTGCCATCGGCAAGCCATTTGCCCAGATCACCGCTCCGATAGATCCGATGTTCCGGCTTGAACGGATGAGGGATAAATTTCTCGGCAGTCATTTCGGGTTTGTTCAGATACCCGGCTGCCAATCCCTCCCCAGCGATACAGATTTCACCGGGAATACCGATAGGAACGGGTTTTAAATCATCATTTAAGATAAAAATTTCCGTATTGGCAATCGGTTTTCCGATAGGCACGGACGGCGTACCCGGTGAATTGGGCGAAACTCTGTAATATGACGCACATACCGAAATTTCCGTAGGACCGTACGCATTGAAATAATTTTTATCTTTTCTGTAAAA
>CAZMDM010000380.1:0-2204 GCA_964564775.1 uncultured Desulfonema sp.
CTCATGATGATCGGGCAGCAGAAATATTTTGTCCTGCACGCCCCGCGTCAGACCGGCAAGACTTCCTGTCTGCTCGCTCTGATGCAATATATTCTCCGCACTGAAATTCTTTTGGAGGAAAATCGTGAAAATCGGATTAACTTATGACCTGCGTTCCGAATATCTTGCAGCAGGATATGGCGAAGAAGATGTTGCGGAATTTGACAAGATAGAAACCATAGAAGAAATTGAAAAAGCCTTGCATGAAAATGGCTTTGACACCGAAAGGATCGGCAATATCAAAGCGCTTGTTTCAGCATTGGCAGCCCATCGGAAATGGGATATGATATTCAATATTGCCGAAGGTATGTATGGTATGGGACGCGAGGCTCAGGTGCCGGCGCTGCTGGATGCGTATCAGATTCCTTATACCTTTTCTGATCCGCTGGTTCTGTCGCTGACGCTTCACAAAGGGCTGACCAAAGAAATTGTCCGCAACGCGGGAATTGCTACTGCTGATTTTTTCGTGGTCAGAGAAGCAGAAGATATTGAAAAGATACACCTTCCCTTTCCACTGTTTGCCAAACCGGTTGCGGAAGGCACGGGCAAAGGTATTGATAAGTTTTCCGAAATCAATACAAAGGAAGACTTATATCAAAGATCTATCACTCTTCTGGAGCGATTCGGGCAGCCGGTATTGGTGGAAACCTTTCTTCCCGGAAGGGAATTTACGGTCGGCATTTTAGGCACGGGCAAAGAGGCAAAGGCTGTGGGCGTGATGGAAGTGGTCTATCATGAAGACAGCCATAAAGCATATTCGTATTTCAATAAAATCAATTATGAAAATCAGGTAAGCTATACGCTGATCCAAGACGAGTTGGGCAACGCGTGCAAAGAATTGTCGTTGAAAGTATGGCGATTATTGGAATGCCGGGATGCAGGCAGAATCGATATCCGCTTGGATGCTGCCGGAGTTCCGAATTTCATCGAGATCAATCCGCTTGCCGGACTCAATAATCCCCATTCCGATCTTCCCATTGTCGCCCGTCTTGCCGGAATGAGTTTTTCACAACTTATCCAAGCAATTATGGATTCAGCCCTTCAGCGATACAAAGCGCTATGAACAGAAAAATCGTAATTCTCTATTCCGAAATTTCCGAAGATGCCAGAGAAGACGAACAGGATACGCTGACTCAGGTGAACGCTGTCCATGCCGCATTATCAGAGTTGAACTTTGAACCGATTCCAATGCCGTTTCTAATGAATCTATCTGAAAATATAGAAAATCTGAAGCAGATATCTCCGCTCATGGTCTTCAATCTTGTGGAATCTCCGAACGGACACGGACGATTGATTCATGTTGCTCCGTCTCTTTTAGAAACCGTGAATATTCCTTACAGCGGTGCAGATGCCGATGCGGTTTTTCTGACATCGAACAAACTGCTTGCCAAAAAATTCATAGCTCTCTCGAATCTTCCCACGCCCCGATGGTTCACGATGAATGATCTGAGTTCTGATCGGAAAGCCTTTGTCAAAGGCAGATATATTGTCAAATCCGTATGGGAACACGCGTCAGTCGGGCTTGCCGAAGACTGCGTGATGGATGCAAAATATGCGGCAGAACTCAGAGACCGACTCGAAGCATTGCAGTCTCGTCTGGGCGGTCAATGTTTTGCAGAGGAATATATCGAAGGTCGGGAGTTCAATCTGTCTCTGCTGGCGGACAAAAATGCCCCGGAAGTTCTGGCACCTGCGGAAATCGTGTTCGAAGGTTATGAAGAAAATCAAGTCCGCATTGTGGATTATAAGGCAAAATGGGATGAAAATTCTTATGAATATCAGCATACTGTTCGAAGTTTCGATTTTTCGGAGAAAGATGCGCCTCTGTTGAATCGCCTGAAACATATTGCTCTTGATTGCTGGCATCTGTTTGAATTGAAAGGATATGCAAGAGTGGATTTTCGCTCGGACAGATTCGGCAATCCCTTTATTTTGGAAGTCAACACCAATCCCTGCTTATCCCCGGACGCAGGATTTGCCGCTGCCTTGAAACAGACTGGAATTTCTTATGCAAAAGCGATTGAAAGAGTTATAAACAGTTCACTATCTCTCTGCTGATGTACTGATCTGCCGGTTTTTTTCTTGACAGTTTTTTCTTTTTTGTTTAAAAAGGAAGGATTACATAAGTTCGACAAGGAGTGAAAGTCGTGCAGAAATATACATAC
>CAZMDM010000381.1:0-2890 GCA_964564775.1 uncultured Desulfonema sp.
GCTTATCTTTAGCCTCAATCTTGGCTTCTTTCAGCAGGGTATCGGCTCGGCGTTTTGCATCTTCGATAATCTGGTGGGATTCTTCTTCAGCAGCCCTGATTTTATCAGAAGCAAGTTTCCCTTTCAGCCAGTATGCGAGAGCAAATCCAACACCGATGCCCAGTAATCCTATCAATATATTTACTTCAGTCATCTGTGTTCTCCTGACACGACTCAATATTAAAAAACAAACAAATACAGATATATATTCTTATTATAGAGATGATACGGGAAAAGATACTTCATGAGGTGAAAAAACAGGCTTGAAATTCAGGGAAAAACAACTACGGGAAGGGAATCCCCCACCATGCCGTGTCAGCAGGTCTTTGAAACCTGTTTTTGTTTGTGGGGACTGTTGATTTCTTTAGGCTTTTCTGTACAAGCAGAACCTGCACACCGAAACCAAGGAAGCCCCGCGGGTATTAAACGTTGGTACAAAGCGCTTCTTCCGATCACGCACACAGCAGGGGACACCACATTTATATCCTTACGGACTGCCCGATATCTGCGAGCCGACATCGAGCATACGGATCAGCTTTGCCGATCTTTCGGTAATATGTTTCAAAACCTCGCTCTCATGCTGCTCAGACTCGAAATTCCGATTCGCAATATTGAGCGCGGCTAAAATCAGAATGGTCATATCAGGTATTGCTGCCGATGTTTTCATACATTCCTGTTGAACACTGCCGACCTCGTCAGCCAATATCTTTGCGACTTTCTCTGCCTGAGATACATCGCCGTCTGTCCTGAAAGTGTATGACTGACCAAATAGGTTTATGCGGATCATTTGTTCCAATGGTCTGTAACACTCTGTATATCAAAACTATCCGTGCCGTAGCCGGTAAACCATTATGAAATATGTTCAAGTCTTGCAAAAAGACTGTCAATTTTGGAACGAACTTTGGTCCGTTCTTCGGCAAAGCTTTTTTCTGCTTCGGTTTTTGCTTTGAGTTCCGATTCTAACCGTTCGATTTCTTCAATCAGTTGAGAATTTTCTGCTTCAAGAGCCTTGCATCGCTCAAGCAGCTTTTCAACCCTGTGCTCAATCTCATCGAATATCTGCAGCACAGCATCATTATTCATATTATCCACGCTATCCACGCCGTTTCCACCTCATTGTTGAATCGAGTATAAGCTTTCATCGAAAATAAAGTCAAGATATTTTGACAGTTCAGCTTATATATTTTGTTATCCCGAAATTTCATTATAAGTCGATAACTTCTTCCCTTTCCCAAGTATGCCCCATATCGACAGATTCGAATTTGCTATGACCGCCCGCATGTTCAATTGCTTTTCTGACAAAGCTCTCATCTACCAATTCTTTAGCAGCGGAATCAATATTCAGTTTCTTCAGAAAAGAAGTATCCCCTTCCATCAGGGTTTCCCGCATCTCTTTTAAGATGAATCGGGTTGCGGACGGATACGGATAGGGCTGAAACCCGATTCTGCCGACCTTCCAATCGGGGTGATGAATCGCCTGAGGCGTTACGCCCTGACCATATCTGGACAATTCATATCCGGTGAAGACTCTGAGCAGCACATCTTCTTCGGTCGGCAGAAGTCCCTGCCCAGTTTTGCTGAGAATTTTTGCGGCTTTCTCACGATTCTGACTGGTCCACAACTGCGCTCTGACAATGGCATTGACAGCTTTCTGGACAAATACTGGGTCCGAACGCGTCAGAGCTTCGTTCATCACGATCACACAGCAGGGATGGTTTTTCCAGATATCGCCGGTAAAGCGCAATATTTTTGCACCGACTTTCATTTCGCCGATGGCATTGAACGGCTCGGCAACAATATAACCGTCAATCTTTCCTGATGCCAGAGACACCGGCATATCCGGAGGAGGCAGTACAAAAAGATTGCATTCATCCGCTTTCAAACCCGCAGGCTGAGGACGAATCACCGGCTTTATTCCTACTTTTTTCAAGCCCATCTGCAAAATCACATTGTGCATGGAATACCAGTAAGGTACTGCAATCTGTTTGCCTTTCAGGTCCGCAAAACTCCTGATTCCCGCATCACCTCTGACAGTAATCGCACTGCCGTTGGTGTGATCCCATGCCAAAACTTTTACAGCAAAATTATTGTTGAAACGCATCCATATCGGAATCGGCAGAAGGAAATGCACGATATTGAACTTGCCGGTCAGAAAAGCCTCTGAAAGATTCGACCATGTTCTGACACTGACGGGCTTCTCTACACTCAAACCTTCTTCCTGATAATAGCCGTTGGCGTAAGCAATCAACAGAGGCGCAGCGTCGGTAATCGGAAGATAGCCGATTCTGAGAGTTTCTTCGGATGCGGAATAAGCGCGGCGCGACATCGAAGGAATGCTCATCGCACCGATGCCTGCTGCGGTGGTTTTCAAAAACTGTCTCCGGGTAAGTGGGGATGTATCCATGTCTGCCTCCACAGATTAATATTTTCACACGGATCGAAACCTGTCTCTGTCTTGAAATGAGAATTTGCTGAAAGCACGGCTTTTCAGGTATCGGTTCAATACTATCCGGCTTATAATCTTTTCCTGTGGTTAAATCAATAGCTATCTGACAGATATGGGTAGGGTTGCCGGAGTAAAGATGGGGCAGTTGAGTTATAGTTTCGAAAAAAGAAGCCCTGTTTCTCCGTGATCGGAAAAACAGGGCTTGCGTAAAAAGAATTTCCGGCGGAGTCCTTCTCTCCCGTGCAGCTGCCCGCACAGTACCATCGGCGCTGGGAACCTTAACTTCTGTGTTCGGGATGGGTACAGGTGTTGCCTTCCCGCAATCACCACCGGAAATACATAATCACATGAAAACGTCTCCGCATATATGTCAACAATTTGTGGCTAAGCCTCACGACCTCTTAG
>CAZMDM010000382.1:0-4897 GCA_964564775.1 uncultured Desulfonema sp.
CCTGTACTCTGATACTGATATTTCCCATACAGAAATGTCGTATATTTTTCATAAAAATCAGTATAATTCTGCCATCTTAGGCGAAATTCCTCATCTTGTTTAAGCTTGTCATCAAACCATTTTTTGAAATGCAGAATATCCATGTCATATTTGCTCTGTTTGGCAAATTCTTTTTTTACCGGCTTGATCGCTTCCCACGGCGGATTGCTGATAACACCTGAAAATCCTCTTTCGGATTCGGAAAGCGGCTCTCCGGTTTCATCGAAAAAGCAGTAAAAATATTCCAAGCAATAGAACAAGGGCTGCCCGAAATGCTCGGTTTCCTCACTGAGTCTTGCTCTGATTTTTTTCCTGATTTCCAAAGCTTGTTCGATAATCTCAGGATGATACGGGTCTTTGATATATTCATTTCTGATCTGATGAAGTTTCACAATATCCGGCTTGAACTCGGAAACAATCATCTCAATCTGTTTATCCGCGTCCATATCGCAAAGCGAATCGCCGCAGATAAAATTAAGCTCCAAATTCGGCAGGATATGAAATTTATCGCCGTTCAGTTTGCGATAATTGTAAATGCGCGGATTGAGTTTCACCGCTTCTTTCCACAAGTTGGTTTTGGCAGTATCCAACGCGCGTTCATCTTTGTCCGCCGCAAAAATATGGTTCAAAATAATGGCGGAAATCTGCTGAAGCTCAAAGCCTGTTCCGAAGAAATATTTTTCTCTGAATTTCTGAATAAATCTGACATTTTCCGGCAGTTCGAAGCTGTCTTCATGCCGGACGTTATACACCCATTTCGTGAGATGTTCAATTATCTGATATTTCTCATAAATTGCTTTTAGCACTTTGATGAGAAAACTGCCGGAGCCGGAAGTCGGATCAATGATTCTGATGCGTTGAATACGGGTCATCAGTGCCTCGATGCGATGCTGATCCGGCTCGCCTTTTTTCAATTCATTTTTCAATTCTTCCAGATCATTATCGAATAAAGCATTGACAATTTTTTGCGCCATGTATTCGGTGATGGCCGCAGGCGTATAATAAATGCCTTCATCTTTTCGATTTTCCGCAATCCATGTTTCATACGCTTTCCCGAACACATCTTCGTTGATCTGGCGATAATTGTAATGCACCAAGCCTTTGCCAAAAGTAACCGACCATTTGTCAAGCCCCAGAATCAACTCGAAAACCATTTTGAATGATTCGATATTCTGCTTATGAGGATCAATAAAATCCCAGAAATTGCTCTTGAACAATTCCGTATCATAGTAAATCTGAAAAAACTCTTCGATTTGTCTGAAGAAATTTTTGAAAACAATTCCGAATCCTTTGGGACTCCATTCATCGGAAATGCTTTTGTATTTGTCTTGGACAAAGCGATACGGAATCAAGCCGTAGTCTTCCAAAGTCTTGATAAAAATGAATTTATTCAAAAACAGAACCATGAGTTCTTCTTTGGAAAACGGAATATCGGGCTTAAAATCAATCACAGCCAGTTTTCCCATCCATCGCTTCAGCGATTCGAAATATTCCGAATCCAGATCAGGCTTGGGCTGCTGATCTTCGAACCTTCGGACAGTATCCCAGAAATTACCATAAAGCTGATAACTTTCCAGAATTTCAGCCAGCGTGGTCTGAGCAAACGGCGCAAATTCAATGATTGCTTCCCGGCTGAAAATGCAGGCATGATGAAGGTTTGTCAAAATGACATATTCCACGTTTTTATGCCTGAGATACTTCTGAATCTGCTCCTGATGAGACTCGTATCTGAACGGTGCTTTGATCAGGGCTGTTCTTTTGGGATTCATCTTGAAAAACGGCTTTAACTCGATCAGAACCGGGTTGCCGCTGCTCTCGTGAATTGCATAATCGACAAAATCACGTCCGAAACTGATTTCGCCGATCACCTGCGCGCCGATGGTATGGCTCAGTATCTGCCGCAGCAGTTCACTGGCAGTATTCTCCGGTTTGGCTTTCAGCCGCATATTTTCGAGATATTCATTGAACGGCTTGAATGCAAAGGAAAACTGCTCGATGGAATCCGCCGCAATGGTTTCCAATTCGCATAATGCTTTCAATGATTGTATGATCTGATGTTTATCCATAATTACCGATGCAGCCACGATATGATCTGATCCCTGAATCTGTCGAAAGTATCCAGATGTTTTGTAAAAATCGCAAATACCTGTTCCGGTTCGACAGTTTCGTAGTGATGAACGATTTTATTGCGAAACTGAGCCATCGGACGATATTCATTCAGTGAATCCGGCGGCAGAATATTGTTTTCAGCCAGTACTGTAAATACGTCTGTATATGATTCGGATTCTCTGAAATCTTCATCCGAAATAATATGATGAGCAATATCAAAGCAGGTTTCGATTACAAGCTGCAAAGTTCTTTCGACAAATCGCTGAGAACGGACATCGCTCATAAATTTCTGATAGGTAATATCACCGGCGTTTTTCAAATCCGTGACATAGCTTTCAAGATTGTTCAATAACCGCTGAATTACATCCGGTTTAACCATGCTGCCTCCGATTCCTTGCCCGTTGCTCCTGAACATAGCACGCGTCATAATAAAATCGCACAGATAAACATTCCAATTTTGCACGAAGTTCGGAGTCTCTTTCATAAATTCGTATTTTATTACTCAAAACTTGAAATTGAACAATCGGCGATACTTTCTGCATCACAACAATATCAATCTGTTTGTGCAGCTTTTCCTCCAAAAACGCGCCCAATCTGAGGTCTGTCATCACGTCAGCCGAATCGTCTGCAAATATCGCAATATCCACATCGCTATCCGGTCTTTCAGTATGACTTGCATAAGAACCGAAAACATACATCACCTGAATACATGGAAATCTCGATATGATTTCAGGGATATATTCTTTGATTTGCTCAATGATATTCATGATGTTTTTATCCGAACAACTCCGAGTGGCTACCTAATCTTGTCGGTCTTAACTCAAAATCCGTTATGGTATAAATCAGAAGCCAATCCGGTTCAATATGGCATTCCCGAAAGTCTTTCCAATTGCCTTTGAGTTTATGATCCTGATAGATAGGCGACAAAGGTTCCGTTTTTGATAACTGTTCAAGCACATAGGCTAAAGTATCTGTCTTCCGTCCTTGTTTTATCGCTTTTTTCAAATCCTTCTTAAACTGAGATGTTGGTCGGATCGGAAGCATCAATCCTCCAAATCTTGAAACATCTCTTTTACAGAACTATATTTTTTTCCTTTCCCTTCACGAGCTTGCTTCATAGCATTGATTGTTGTTTTGTTAGGAATATTTACCTCAAAAGGTATTCCTCTATTTGCTATGATTTGCCTATAAAACATTTCATAAGCTGAAGAAACTGAAATCCCAAGCTCTTGCAAAATAGATTCTGCTTCTTGTTTGATTTCATGCTTAATCTGAACGGTTATCTGTTCCATAATTCATCTCCTGATTTATTTCATTGTCCGAACCATGATTCACGGGATTTCAGGATTACCAAGATAAAATTCCGGTAATCTTTTAATCCTGAAAATCCCGGTTCAGACACTCAGAATTTATCTGATTTCTTCATACTGCGGCTTCTGATTTCCCTGTGTTCTTTGAGAAACTTTACTCACCGCTTCCGTAAAAACCTTATCCCAATTGCCATCAGAAGAGTTCAATGCGGTTTTCAGGCTCGAAATAAATGCGGCTGTGAAATAGCCTCCTTCATCATCATCGCCGTAAGAATACATTCCCGGAACACTGCCGCTGGCTGCGATTTTGGTATTTGATGAAAGAAACATGCGCTCTATGTTTTTATACTCGAATGTGTCAAGCATCTTCGGAGCAATTGTTCGGATTCCGCGATCAATATAATTGTTGCAGCAATCTGCGATCAGGATAAACATACGAGGATTTGCGCTTTTGATGATCGAAATCACCTCATCGAAATTCGTGGAATATTCTTTGGTGTTGAGCATGGGCCACTTGGATGATTTATCGCTTGTGCGAAATCCGTGTCCACTGTATAAAAACACAACAATATCATTGGATTTGATTCTTGGATAGGTCAATGCGGTCATTAAATTGTGTCGGGTAATCGAAGAACCTTCCAGAACAATTTTATTCAGAGAAATCTTTCTCTGACTGCTGTTCACAACCGATTGAAACATGCTCTGAATATTTTCCGAATCCCGGATCACCGATTTCCCGATATTGGGATCGAGAGTATCCGCCACAATGATCAGATGAAGCGTTACGCCTGACGAAGTTTCCGGCTGAGCCGGCGGCGTAGGCGTCGTCGTAGGACTGGTCGGTGTGGTCGTTGTCGGCGTAGTCGAAGGAGTCTGTGTTGTCTCATGTTTATCACAGGCATTGAAAATCGCCAAAACCATGACGATCAGAAATATCCGAAAACCGGTTTTCAAATACGCATTCATCATTGAAGCTCCTTGTTTTTAAATAATGATTCCAATATTTTAACCACGATAGGCATTGCCGTCTTGCTGATGTCTTCCCGTACAAGATTGTCTTTATACGAAAAGCTCCACTGCTGACTTTCCAGATCAATGAGAATATCAACATAATCAGAGCCTTTGAGACAACGGACAGAATAGGAAGGGCGAAGCAGGGTGCGTTTTGACCATTGAAATTCATAGCTTTCAGGAGAAGAAATCATTTTTTTCAGAGTTTTAAGCTGCTCTTTGCTCAGAGCCTTTCCGGTTTCAAGGATCGGATACCCTGAAATTCCGATTGTTTTGTCATTACTCTGCTTCATCCAGTCAATCCGATAAGATTCGGTTTTATCTGCATCAAGAATCAGCGATAGCCGCTCTTTTCCCAGAAAATTCAAAACAGCCGCATCAGCCTGTTTTGCATCAGAACTATTTGTTATCATACAAAGCCCTATAAG
>CAZMDM010000383.1:0-3778 GCA_964564775.1 uncultured Desulfonema sp.
TCATAAACAGCTTTTCCGCCTTCCTCCGCATCTTTGGCGGATTTCGACGCGATTTTTTCGGTCTCCATTGAGTTTTCCGCATTCTGCCGGATATTGGCAGCCATCTGCTCCATCGATGCAGATGCTTCCTCTGCTGCCGAACTCTGTTCGGATGCTCCCTGAGACATTTCACTGGCAGAGGAAGTCAACTGCTCACTTCCCGCGGCAACATTATCCGCCGCGATTTTGACATCATAAACCACATCCTTAAGTTTTGTTACCATCACCGCCAGAGATTTCATCAGTTCATCTTTATCGGATCGTTCTCTGATTTCGATCAGCAGGTTTCCTTTTGACATTTCTCCGGCAGCAGCACTGATGATATTCATCGAATCAATCAGCATATTGAGGTTGTTTTTGATGGTGTTGAAATCCCCCTTGTAGGAATCGGTGATTTTGGGCGGAATATCGCCCTTGCTGATCCGATCGATATATTCTGCCGTAACCGTCAAAGGCTTGATCACCGAATCCAGCGTATCATTGACACCCTGAACGATT
The DNA here is from genome assembly GCA_964564775.1 of uncultured Desulfonema sp. Classification (GTDB taxonomy): domain Bacteria; phylum Desulfobacterota; class Desulfobacteria; order Desulfobacterales; family DYRC01; genus DYRC01. Next base: position 538 of record CAZMDM010000383.1, read on the forward strand.
TTTCCGAAATCGCCCTGATGCTTCGAAGCATCCGCGCGTGTGGCAAGTTTTCCTTCCACTGCGGCTTTGGAAAGCATATTCGCATCGTTTATCAGAAGATTTACAGCATCAATGCAGATATTCAGATTGTTGATGATCTTGTTGAAATCCCCGTTGTACTTAGCAGTAATTTTCAGAGGCATATCGCCTTTGCTGATTCTGTCCATATACTCTGCAGCCACATTCAGAGGATTGATCACCGCATCCAGCGTATCATTGATGCCTTTGACGATTTCCCGATATCCGCCCCTGAATTTATCCGCATTTCCACGTACGCTCAGTTTTCCTTCCACGGCAGATTGAGTCAGCATTCCGGCTTCCGCGATCAGATTACGGATATTTTCGATCATCATACCGAATGCCCGCTCGAGATTGCCGATCTCATCTGTGGTTTTTGCCTCGGGACGGATAGTTACATCTCCGTGTACCAATGCCTCGGCCGATCTTGCCAATTCCCGGATCGGTTTACTGATGATGTGTGAGATAAACAACGATAAGATGATCCCCAGAACAATACAGGCTGTCAGCAGCCCGGTGATCCATAAGCGGGAGGAGTTGTAAATCATTCCGCTTTGTTTCACAGAGTCATCTCCGCCTTTCACATTCAGTTCGACCAGTTTGAGAAGCGTGGCAGACATCTCGTCATACTGCTTCTGCGAAGTTCCTCGCACTAATGCTTTTGCTTCATCATTTTTATTCTCACGAGAAAGTACAAGGACCTTTCTGCTTTCAGCCAGATATTCCGCCCACTTTTCTTTGAATTCATCATAAAGTTTCTGCTCTTCGGGAGAAGAAATCAGTTTTTCATAAATTGTCTGATTTTTTTTAAAGTTCTCCATCTGTTTTGCCATATCTCTTTCATATCCCTCCATGTCTTCTTTGCTGGTAGAAAGGATATGCTGAACTTCGGCGATCCGGTAATCGGAGGTATTTGCGTTCATATCGGAGACATGCCGGATGCTCGGCATCCAGTTCATTCCCATATCGAGAACATTTTGCCGAACTTCTTTCAGATTCATCATTGCCACAACGCCCAAAATCACGTTCAGAGCAAGAATCATAAAGAAGCTGATGATCAGTTTTCTGCCGATTTTCAAATTGTAAAACCAGTTCATTGTTCATCTCCTTGATTTTATTATTGCCCCGAAATAATTTTCAGGTATGGATTTCAGACTGTCGGTCGCCCTGAAATAAATTTCCGGGCTGAAAGCTCAAGCCTGCTTAAGCAGGCTCCTGCTCATAGCCGGGCGATTTATCGCTCGGATTTGAAGCGTCAGGTTCAGACAATCAGTATTTCTCAAATCCGCTGTAATCATCATCGCTCTGCGATCCCATAATATGAGTGATTTCAGTCGGTTTTTCAGTGATTCTGCGCGCCTCTTTTTTAGCAATCATAATATGATCGAATTTTTGTACGGGTTTCGGCAGCATCGGCTTTTCTCTTCTGATGGTCTTAGCTGTTTCACCGATATTGAAAAACAACATGCTATCCCGAAGCTGAATCGCCTGAGACGAAAGCTCTTCGGACGTGGAAGACATTTCTTCGGTGCCGGAAGCATTCTGCTGAATCACCAGATCAAGCTGACGGATAGCCTTACTGATCTGTTCCGCACCGTTATTCTGCTCTTTGCCTGCAGCATTGATTTCCTGAACAAGCTCGGCGGTTTTTCGGATATCCGGCACCATTTTCAGCAGCATCTCTCCTGCGTTTTCGGCAATCCGAACCGATGTCGAAGCCAGTTCGGTGATCTCATTGGCTGCCATGCGGCTGCGTTCCGAGAGTTTTCTAATTTCCGCGGCAACAACTGCGAAACCTTTGCCATTTTCTCCGACTCTGGCTGCGTCGATTGCCGAATTGAGCGCCAGAAGATCGGTTTGTCTCGCGATTTCCTCGACTATCGAAATTTTTACGGCAATCTGCTTCATAGCAGCAACGGTTTCCGAGACTGCTTTGCCGCTTTGTTTGGCATTTTCGGAAGCCTGAATCGCGATTCTTTCGGTCTGCGAAGCATTTTCGGAATTCTGCTCGATATTCGCGCTCATTTCTTCTATGGCAGACGATACTTCTTCGATAGCAGCAACCTGCTCGCTGGCTCCCTGAGAGATGATATTGGCTGTGGAAGTCATCTGCTCGCTTCCCAATGCCACATTGTCTGCCGCGGTTTTGACATCATTCACGACTTCTCTGAGTTTTGCCACCATTGCTGATAAAGACTTCATCAGTTCGTCTTTGTCAGATCGCTCTCGGAGTTCGACCGTCAGATTTCCTTTGGACATTTCTTTGGCAGCAGAACTGATCGTATTCATGGCATCAATCAGAATATTGAGATTGTTTCGGATCGTATTGAAATCGCCGTTGTAGGAATCGGTGATTCTGTGAGGAATGTCGCCTTTGCTGATTCGGTCAATATAGTCTGCCGCAACGATCAGGGGATTGATGACCGCGTCGAGCGTATCATTGACGCCCTGAACGATTTTTCTGAAATCGCCCTGATGCTTGGACTCGTCAGCACGCCTGGCAAGTTTTCCTTCCACTGCTGCTTTGGAAAGCATATTCGCATCTGCTACCAGAAAATTCAAAGCATCAATGCAGGTATTGAGATTGTTTTTGATCGTATTAAAATCGCCGTTGTAAGAGTCTGTAATTTTTGCTGGAATATCACCTTTTGAAATGCGATCCACATAATTTGCCGCGACATTCAGGGGATTGATCACCGCATCCAGCGTGTCGTTAACACCCTGAACGATTTTTCTGAAATCGCCCTGATGCTTGGACGCGTCAGCACGCGTGGCAAGTTTTCCTTCCACTGCTGCTTTGGAAAGCATGTTGGCATCAGATATCATATTATTGACCGCATCAATACAGGTATTGAGATTGTTTTTGATCGTATTAAAATCGCCGTTGTAAGAGTCTGTAATTTTTGCCGGAATATCACCTTTTGAAATGCGATCCACATAATTTGCCGCGACATTCAGAGGCTTTAAAATTGCTTCCAGAGTTTCATTGAATCCTTTGGCAATCTCTCTGAATTCGAAATTGATTTTTTCCTCATCGGCTCGGGTATCGAGTTTTCCCTCTTTGGCAGCAGTTGCAAGCCGTCTGATTTCACTCAATAATCCTGAAATGATATTTCCGATATCGCCGGACAGCACAAAACCGCATAAAACCGATATGATAATTCCGATGACCATAGTAATCAGA
>CAZMDM010000384.1:0-6614 GCA_964564775.1 uncultured Desulfonema sp.
TTTTGTTTTTACTGTTAGGGCGCCCACCGGAATCTACACAGAGTAGATCGTCGGCAGCGTCAGATGTTGATAAGAGACAGCTTTTGCACAATATAAAACCAAGAAAGACGGTATATTCACGGTAACTATAAATTGGAATGACTGGCAGGAAGTCGGAATGTCGGTGGAGGCTGTTAAGCAATGGCAGCATATCGGAGGCGAAACTGTCAAAGATTTTCTCAAATCGGGCTTGCTGCCCTTGGAAGGAGCGGAAGTATTCAATCGGATTATCGAAGCTTCTTTACCCAGACTGATTATATCCACGCAAGATTTGGCAACATTGATCCATCAGGATATGCCTTCAGTTGCATCATTTCTGAATGCTTCTGAGAAAATCGCTGTCTCTTCTCATGAACGTCCTGAACTGAGTAATGACTATGTTGAACCTAAAAATGATACAGAACGAAAACTTGTTGCGATATGGCAGGAATTACTGGGAGTTTCCCAGATCGGAATCCGAGATAACTTTTTTGAATTGGGTGGACAAAGCCTGACTGCTGTTCGCATGATTACGCAAATCCATGAAAAAATGGGTATCGAATTGGCATTGACAGAAATCTATGAATATTCTACGATTCAGGAATTGGCAAAACAGGTATTATTGAGAAGTTCCCAAAAACAGAAAACCGCAGCTCCCTTTTCGCCCTTAGTGCGTATCCAGCCCTATGGTGAAAAACAGCCGATGTTTTTTATGCACGCAGCGGAAGGCAATGTGTTTTGCTATATCGAACTGAGCCGGCAGTTGGGAATGGATCAGCCGTTTTACGGGCTGAAGGCATACGGAATCGAGCCGGGAACATCCCCGATTCTGAGCGTTGAAGAAATGGTGGAAAAATATGTGCAGGTGATCCGTTCGGTTCAGCCCAAGGGACCATATGTATTGGGAGGGCATTGTATCGGCGGAGCAATTGCTTACGATACAGCTCAATATCTCCGAAGCATGAATGAAGAGGTCAGGCTGCTGGTGATTATTGACGGATTTGCACCGCCGCTGTTTCGTATCGTTGCCGAAGATGATGAAGTAATGGATATTTTAACTTTTTCCCAGACTCTGTCGGGACCCTTCGGTGTCAACTTCTTCCCGTTCTTTTGTGAAATTCGGGAAATTGATCCTTCTGAAGGAGTTGAGGGAGTATATCGGAGTATTCAGCAGCTTTCCAAGAGGGACAGACTGGCAACTCTGCTGATGTGCGTAAAAAAGGCTAAATTAAAGTTAGATATTGACATTGAGTACATGGAACGGGCATTTCATGTCTACCGTGGAGTATGTAATGCTTTCCGGTATCATCCGGGCATAAAGCCTTATGATAGTTCTGCGATATTCTTTAGAGCAACCGATGAACCGAATCGCCAGACAGATCATCTCACATTGGGATGGGGAGATTATATTCCCGACATAAAAATATATGATGTTCCGGGCGATCATTTTACAATGCTGACATTACCGCATGTCAGAGTTTTGGCAGAGCAATTGAAACTTTGCCTGAACCAACAATAACAAATCAAAAAAGGAGAAAGAAATGAAAAAACTGTTTGCAGCATTAATGATTGCGGTGTTTATCGGTCTGCCGGGCTATGCACTCGCAGAAAAGCTGACCATCGGCATTCCTGATTGGCCACCTTATTTTTTCGAAGAAAATGGAAAAAAGACAGGTGTAAATGTTGAAATTATTCAGGAAGTGTGCAAACGCAACGGAATTGAGGCTGATATACAGTTAGTTCCATGGAAAAGAGCATTAAAAGAAGTGGAAGACGGAAGAATGGATGCTATGGCTGCACCTGTTTATACTGAGGAGCGGGCTAAATTTATGTATTTCACTTCTGAACATCTCAACATTGAAAAAAACGTTTTTCTGAAACTCAAAGGAAGCGAAGCCAATGCTTCCAAACTCGATGATTTGAAAGATAAAGCTGTCGGATTTGTGAGAGAATATAAATTTACTCCAGAATTCGATAATAATCGCAGTATCAAAAAGGTAGAGTGCGATGATGACAAGCAGTTGGTCAAAATTCTCGGTGCAAAGCGCATAGAGTTTGCTCTTGGTGAAGAGGGGGTTTTGAAATATCTGGGCAAAAAAGCTGGCATTCAACTTGAAACGGTATTTGTGTTAACAGAGGTCAAAAACTTTATCGGCTTATCCCAAAAAGCCTTGGGAGAAAAAAGGGGTAAAGAACTTGCTGAAAAATTCAGTAAAACTCTTCAGGACTTGAACAAGGAAGGTTTTATTGAAAAAGTGAAAAGCAAGTATTTCTAAGATACTCCGACAATTCAGGCTTTCCAGTGAATACCCGCGGCAATCTGAAATGATTCCGCGGGGAACGAAAAAAGAAAGAGAGGAAGTCGTCCCTCTTCCTTCGCAGGGAAGAGGAGCAGGCTTACGCTTTTCCGAACAATTCCCTGACCTTCAGCCGGTCGATTTTACCATCCGATGTTTTGGGCAGGCTTTTTGTAAATTCGACATATCCGGGTTTTTTATACCGGGCAATGCGATTTGCCACAAACGAGATCAAGTCTTTTTCAGTCATGGTTTTACCGGGCTTCAGTACACAGACTGCCTTGATGCCTTCCCCGAATTTGGGATCGGGAACACCGATGACCGACACTTCTGCGATGTCGGGATGTTGCAGAATCACATCTTCCACTTCTGCGGGATACACATTTTCGCCACCGGGCTTGATCAGCTCCTTTTCGGGTTTTCTGCCTTTGAACCACAAATATCCGTCTTTATCCAGCACGCCCATATCGCCGGTATGATGCCAGCCGTTTCGGAATGTATAACGATTGCTTTCTTCCTGCTGCCAATATCCCTGAAATACCAAAGGTCCCTGAACCGCGATTTCCCCGCTTTCTCCGATAGCAACTTCCTGATCTTTCTCATTGACAATGCGGACTTTGGTCAGCATTCCGATGGTTCCGGCAGAACCTTTGCGCTGCATTGCCGGGGCAAAGGTAACCAGCCCGGAGGTTTCGGATTGTCCATACAGAATCCAGAATTTGGCACGGGTTTTTTCTTCGAATGGCACGATATTGTCGGGTCCGTCAATGCCCAGCACAATCCTGAGCGAAGACAGATCGTAAGTTTTGTTGCCGGCTTCTGCGGTCAGGCGGGACAAAATCGGCGGAAAACTTCCCATAATCGAGACGTTTTCTGTCTGCGTCAGCTCAAGACACTCTTTTTCATCGAATTTTTCGATCACCACATTTTTGCCGCCGACGTGCATGACCGAAAATGCCAGATTCATGCCGGTAATGTGAAACAGCGGCAGATGGTTGAGGCATACATCCTCTCTCGACAATCCCATGGTCGCGGCGGTCTGAAGATTGGCAAATACTATATTGCCGTGAGACAGCACCGCACCTCTGGGTTTTCCTGCCACCGCAGCTGTATGAATCATGCAGAAAGGATCATCCGCATGGATAATCGGTTTGGAAAAATCTGTATCTGCCGATGCTATCAGCGATTTCAGCGTGGGATAGTTTTTGCATTCTCCGAATCCGATTACAGAAGCAGATACACCGATCTCTTTGACCCGATGCTCCTGATTGCCGTCAACTGCAAGCAATTTTGGCGATGAATCGCTTAAAATATAGCGGATTTCATCGTCTGAAAGCCGCCAGTTGATCGGCACGACAATAGCACCCAATGCGGCTGCGGCTCCGAACAGATAAAAAAATCCGTGACAATTGTGTGCCAGAATCGCAATCCGATCTCCTTTGGCAATACCTTGCCGAGAGAATGCCGCAGCCAGTCTGCCCGTATCATTCAGAAGCGACTTGAAAGTGATTCGCTGATCTTTGCACACCAAAGCCGTCTGATCGGCAAATAAGGCTGCGTTCCGTTCGAAAATGTCATAGATGCAGAAACTTTTCAGAGACATGGTTTGTGTTTTCTCCTTTTTATGGTCAATGATCCAAGACTTCGCGTATGAGTGTCAGCAATTCATTTACCGGATACGGTTTTCCGATAAAGCCTTTTGCGCCGATGCTCGAAGCTTCGAACGCCATTCCGTCCGGCGAATAGCCGCTGGCTAATATGATTTTGGCAAGTGGCTTGATGGCAAGTATTTCTTTGAGACATTTTTTTCCTCCCATGCCGGGCATGAGCAGGTCCAGAATCACCAAATCGATTTCTTCGCTTTTTTCACGGCAGATTTCTATCGCAGCTTCACCGTCTCCCGCGGTCATAACCGCATATCCGAAGCGGGTCAGCAATTCTTTGCCCGAACTTCGGATAAACTCTTCATCATCTACCAGCAGAATCGTTTCAGTGCCTTTCAAAGATTTTCCGATTCCTGATTTGCAGATCAGTTCGGATTCTGATTCGGGAGACACCGGTAGGTAAATTTTGAATGTGGTTCCTATGCCCGGCTCGCTGTAACAGATAATATGTCCGCCGTGTTCTTTCATAATACCATAGACCATTGCCAGCCCCAGTCCCGTGGCTTTGCCCTTGCCTTTTGTACTGTAAAACGGCTCGAACAGATGCTGCATGACTTCCTTGCTCATACCGCATCCGGTATCGGAAATACTGAGCAGCACATATTTGCCGGGGGACAGTTCAGGATGGTTACGATAATATTTCTCATCTAGACAGGTGTTGGCAGTATCGATAAACAGAATCCCGTTGTCATTCATAGCGTCTCTGGCATTGATACACAGATTCATTATCACCTGACTGATCAGCGCTGGGTCTGCCTGAATATCATGAAGGTTCGGCTCAAGACTCAAGCGGATATCGATCATCTTGGGAAAGGTTTTTTTCAGCAGCTTATGAATCCGCATCACCTCATGGTTGAGATTGACAATCTGAAGTTTTTTTTCGACTTTCTGGCTGAAAATCAGAATCTGGCGGGTCAGTTCGGAGGCTCTTTCCGTGGACTTGCGGATGGCTTCGAGTTTTTGTCTGCCGGAATCATCCATATTCCGGTTGAGCAACAGCAACTCGGTATATCCGGAAACTGCCTGCATCAGATTGTTGAATTCATGGGCAATCCCTCCGGCAAGAATGCCGATGGCTTCCATTTTCTGAGCATGACGCAACTGTTCCTGAAGATATATCTGTTCGGTTACATCTCTCAATATGCCCTGAAGAACCTGCCTGCCCCTGAATTCCGCATAAGATACGGATACTTCGGCTTTGAACACGCTCTTATCTTTACGCCGCATGGCATAGACCGATCTTCGGAAGTAAGATTTTCCATCTTTCAGCGCTGCCTGTATTTTTTCCTTTGCAGTCCCGTAGTCTTCGGGAGCAAGCGCATCCCATATCGAAGCATCTTTCGTTTCTTCGGGTAAATAACCGAAAATTTCGCATACTCTCCGGTTCAGAAACAGAAATTTTCCTGACGGAACTTCAGCAATAAAAAAACCGTCAGAGGTATTTTCCACGAGAAAACGGTACAACTCTTCATCTTCCTGAAAAGAGCTTTGATCGTTACTCATCTGATTTCCGGCCATAAAGCATCGGAGAACAGTTCGGGATACAATATTTTTCCGATATCGAAAATTCCCCGCATCAGTCGGGGAGTGGGACGGGATACGGATAACTCGTCTATCAGATAAATCCGATTGTCTTTTACTGCCCGGATTGCCGAAAATCCGGGTTCTGTTTGAATGCGTTCCACGGTAATCCGATTCATGGTGCCGCTCTGAGCCAGATAGACATCAACTTCATTTGCTCGCGACAGCAGCTTTTCTTTTCCGAAGTCCGCGATATTGGTATTTTTCCGCTGTGCCGCGTCCGAAGCGATATTGACGCCTCCGGCTTGAGTCAGCACGAAGATTGCCACAGAATCCGGTGCAAATGTCCGCATTTTATCGTGAATGGCTTCGAAATAGACCCGCTTTCTTTTGTCTTGGGGAATTGTTTTTACCAAAGCGCGGATTTTTTCGAGAGATTGCTGAAATTTTAAGATCATCTTCCGTGCCTCATCTTCTTTTCTGGTCAGGATTCCCAGTATTTTCCAATATTCGTACATATCCGATATACCGACCGGCTGAAGCGATACGACAGTGATGCCTGCTGTTTCGAGCTTTTCCACAAACTGGGGATGGGACGCGGCAATCATAGGGCGGATAATGACCAGATCAGGATGGGCTGCCATGAACTTTTCGGCATCTTCGTGGTAACTGAACGCGGGTTTTTGCAATGCCTGCGGCGGATAATTCTCCGACTGGGATACACCGATAATCTCTTTGTCCAAGCCTAGTGCAAACAGATTTTCCGTATGTCCGCCATACAGAGAAATAATGCGGGTAAACGGTTTTCGAACCTCGAACTGCTTTCCCGATTCATCGGTGAACGATGCGGCAACTGCACATACAGGCAGATATTCAAAAGACATCATACAGGCAAGGAGGCATAAAAAAACCCTGAACATTTTTCCGAAAATCCTTCCTTTTATGCGATATTTTATTTAAAATACATCAGTTTGAATTTGATGTCAAATTTAAGTTCAAAAGGATTGAAAAAGCTTTATGGCAGACATTCATATTTCCGACAAATTTCTGAAACGGATGCTTCACATACTTGCCGCGATGGGCGTGATTATTGTGGGATTTCACACATTCGGTC
>CAZMDM010000385.1:0-2910 GCA_964564775.1 uncultured Desulfonema sp.
CCACACTTTCGGCTGCGGAATTTTTGCTGCCGACACTCAGCTCCACCGGGTCTTTCATATACTTCGATGCGATATGCGCCACTTCTTTGGGCATGGTTGCCGAAAACAGCAGAGTCTGCCGATCCTGAGGCGCGGTTTCCAAAATGGCATCGAGTTCTTCTTTGAAACCCATATTCATCATAATATCGGCTTCATCCAGCACCAGATGTTGAATATTGCCGATGTTTGCAACTTTGCGATTGATCAAGTCCAGCAGACGCCCCGGCGTGGCAACGATGACATGGGTTCCCTGTCTCACTGCCCGGATCTGTTCGGACATTCCCGCTCCGCCATAGACCGGCGTGATGGAAAGGTTTGGAATATAGCGGGAATAGCTTTCCATGTCATGGGTAATCTGAAGACACAACTCTCTGGTGGGGCATAAGACCAGTGTCTGAACATTTTTTTCATTCAGATCGGTTTTTTCCAATATCGGCAAGCCGAATGCTGCGGTTTTTCCGGTTCCGGTCTGCGCCAAGCCGACAATATCTCCGCTGTTTTGCAGAATATACGGAATCACCTTTTCCTGAATCGGTGTCGGTGTTTCAAAACCCAGTTCATCCACAGCTTTCAATGTTTTGCTGCTCAATCCCAATTGTTCGAAATTCGAATTCAAAATCTTTTCTCCGTGTCTGAACAGGAGACCATTGCTCCTGTTTCATAGTTTCGCCTGCCCCCTTATTCCGTTGCCTGCGAAACAGGAGGAGGATAAAATTCAAGTTAAATTATAAGTTTTTTCAAATGTTTTCAAATGGCAGTTCGAATACTTCTCTCGGCATATAAGCGATGTGCTGCTCCGCTATGTCCGTTTCTGAGTCGTGCATGAGAAAAATACCGGCAAAAGGATCAACGTGGCGAGCCAAAGCGTCATCTGATAATTCCCATGATTGACGGGCTTGGCGGATTCCTGATAAGAATCTTCTCAAAATCGCTTTTCAATACAGGCTATATTGACGTATTTTATCGCATCTGTCAAATTATATTTGACCTAAAAATTGCAGGCGATGGGCAACCGAATTTTCAAACTGCTGGTTAATCGGGGCTATGTGCCGACTAACTGAAGAATTGGCTTTCATGAAAATCGTGAATGTCCTCTGTTGCGATAATACCCATCGCTTGCCTCCTTTCGGAAAGTCTATTTTATGTCAGAAATTGCCGAAAAGCACCGAAAACAAAAAAAGCGGGACAAGACATATCCCGCTTGGTATCACCATTCGTTATTTATTTTCAGGAAGATATGCCAGATTCGGATCAAGCTCATACGTCCACGGAAGCCCGGAATTTTTCCATCCGTTTCTCATCCGTTTCCCGTAGTATGCACTGCCCGGGTCCTTGATATCATCTCCTTCGAATCCATCCGTGATGTTATACACAGTTTTGAATCCGGCTTCGGCAAGCTTATTGACCGACATCGCGCTGCGTCCGCCTGATCGGCAGGTGATGAATATCAAATCCGATGGCTTGAATTTCTTTTTCACTTCTTCGACAAAATTCGGATTGTCTTTCATCACCGGATGCTTTTTCTCATTCAACTGATACTGGGTGAATTTGCTCGGAATATTGTACGCCATTGCCGCATGTCCGACATAAATGTACTCTTCCGGCGTCCGGCAATCCAGAATTTTCACACTGTTCGGATTTGCTTTCCACTGCTCATAAGCTTCTTTGGATGTAGCATAAAGCCCCAAAACCGTCTGCTTGTCTTTGGGAATCGCATTGTCCGCAGATACCGGTTCGGGCGGAATATATCCTGTCAATATAGGTTTAGGCTGGGTCGTAATCGTACCCGTATTGAGCGCACAGCCTGCTGCCAGCAAAACCGTGCACACCATCATCACCATGACTCTTTTCATACATTTTCCTCCCTGATTCATTCGGATTCATTATGAAAAATGCTTAAATCGCATCTCTGCCTTTTTCACCGGTACGCACCCGGATCACTTCTTCCACCGGAATCACAAAAATTTTGCCGTCTCCAATTTTTCCGGTATTGGCTCCCTGCCGGATTTTTTCCACGACTTTATCTGTCATATCCGCAGGTACAACAATCTCTATTTTGATTTTAGGGATGAAATCCACGACATATTCCGCACCGCGATAAATTTCCTTATGCCCTTTCTGACGCCCGTAGCCTTTGACCTCGGTGATCGTCATGCCCTGAATTCCCAATCCGTTCAGAGCTTCTTTGACTTCGTCCAGCTTGAAAGGTTTGATAATCGCTTCGATTTTTTTCATCATTGCTTGAAATTCTCCTTTGTTTTGTCAGCTTTTTTATCCTTCTTATAAAGCTTTCAGATAGCGTGTTCAAGAAAATTTTAGCAATGCTAATTTTTTATTCCCTGCTCCACCGGAAAGCGATGCTGATTCCACACGCCCCAGCCGTTAATCAGTACCCGAACATGGGTAAAACCCATTTCGATCAGCGCATTGGCAAGCTCCTTGCTCAGCTCGCAGGTTTCGCCTTCGCAGTAGGTGATAATCATCTGATCATTGCCGAGATCGGAAGTTGCCTTGTCGAAATATTCGCTGAATTTCATCCACGGAAGACTTCTGGCTCCCCGGATATGCCCCTTTTCATAATCATCCGAAGAGCGGGCATCCAGAAAAATTGCCACGTTGCTGTCAAAAGCTGCTTTGGCATCTTCGACAGACACGGATATCTTTTTGCCGTCTTTTGAAACAATCCGGGCTTCGGGAGACCAATCCCCGATCATCGCCAGCCGGTTCGGGCGTAAGTGGTTGACCGTCAATCCGATCGCTACGGATAGTATAATCAATGTCATGGCTTGCCAAATCATTTTGTGTGCAAATTCTTTTAATACGATGCTCATACGTTTCTCCTGAAAAATTATTGTTTCTGAAGATATGGGC
>CAZMDM010000386.1:0-1916 GCA_964564775.1 uncultured Desulfonema sp.
TATTGTTTGTTACCAATGTGCATTTCTGACTTAACGCATGAGACGCAATCATCAAATCCATATTTCCGATAGGCATTCCTTGTTTTTCAAGCTGCTGCCGGATTTTTCCATATTGCTTTGCGGCATCTTCAGTCCAAAGCAGGATATTCAATCTTGAGACAAATTCATCCAAAATATCCTGATTGAGCTTTTTTGACGAAGACCGCTCAACACCATATTGTAATTCTGCAAGTGTAATCACTGAGATACAGAGGCGATTTTCTCTGATTTCTTCAAATCGTCTTGACGCAGCCGGAGGACGCTTTTTGATGATATAGATACACATATTCGTATCCAACATATACATCAGAATACATCCTCTCTTTTCTGAGGTTCATTATCCACCCGTTCCTGCATGAAATCTTCGGACGGAAGAGGTACTTTTTCAAAGAAGTCTTTCCAAGAACTGCGTTTCGGAAACAAAATAATTTTTTCTCCTTCTTTTCGGATATATAATTCGTTTTCGACACAGTTAAAATCTTCCGGCAGCAGAATAATTTGCCTTTTCCCTCTGAATGATATTTTGGCAGTTTGTAGCTTCATAATCTCTCCTTTTGCAAACATCCTGTATCCTCAATATAAACCGAAACATCAAGATTGAGAAGTGAAAAAATTCCGATGCGTTATTTCTCACTCCTCATTTCTCACTTAATTTATCTTTTCACAATCATTGCCACAGCTTCTCCTCCGCCCAGACACAGCGAAGCAAGTCCGGTTTTCTTGTTTTCCCGGATCATTTCATACAGTAAAGTTACCAGTACACGACATCCGCTTGCACCGATAGGATGACCCAGCGCCACTGCACCGCCGTTCACATTGACTTTTGCCGGATCAAGCTTCAATTCTTTCAGAATACCGACAGTGGAGCCGCTGAATGCTTCATTGATTTCATACACATCGACATCGTTAATGCCTTCTTTTTTCAAACATTTGGGAACAGCCCAGATCGGTGCGACCAGAACATATTTCATGTCAATGCCATAAGAGCATTGTGCGCCGATGCTTGCCATGATTTTGCACCCGAGCTGCTGTGCTTTTTCTTTGGACATGACCACCACAGCCGCGGCTCCGTCGCTGATAATCGAAGCGTTTCCTGCAGTTCCGACTCCGCCTTTTTTGAATGCGGTGGACATTTTTGCCAGAGCTTCGTACGGCGTTTCCTGAGGACATTCATCGGTATCGAAGATTTTGGGATCGCCTTTGCGCTGAGGAATCGTTATCGGCATGATTTCTTCTTTGAATTTACCGGCTTTGATGGCAGCCAATGCCCGGCGATAGGATTCTGCGGCATAGCGATCCTGATCTTCGCGGGTTACATTATATCGTTCCGAGCAAAGCTCATTGGACATGCCCATGTGGAAATCATTGACAATATCCCAAAGTCCGTCGTTAATCATGTGATCTTTGATCTGAGAATGTCCCATGCGATAGCCGAATCTGGCTTTTTCCAGAAAATACGGCGCCATGCTCATATTTTCCATACCGCCTGCAACCACAACATCCGCATCTCCGACCTGAATCGCCTGAGCCGCCAGCATAACCGCTTTCAAGCCGGAACCACAAACTTTGTTGACGGTAATTGCCTCGATTTCCCACGGCATATTTGCATTGACTGCCGCCTGTTTCGCAGGATTCTGACCGCAGCCGCAGGGCAGAACCTGACCCATGATGACTTCATTCACATCTTCTTTTTTGATACCTGCGCGTTTCACGGCTTCTTCAATCACCATTCCGCCCAATTTCGTTGCGCTGATATTTGCCAAACTGCCGTTGAAACTTCCCAAAGGCGTTCTGACCGCACTGACGATGACCGCTTCCTTCATAAGATTGCTCCTTAATATCTGATTTTAAAATAAATTACTTCATATTATACATAT
>CAZMDM010000387.1:0-7309 GCA_964564775.1 uncultured Desulfonema sp.
CATCTGGATCATGCGTTCGGAAATTCGGAATTCGAAAAAACTGGAGCAGCCATTATCGGACATGACAATTGCCGGCTCAATATCCGAAAAAACGGCGATAACGCATTGAAAGAAGCTGCACATTATGGTCTGACAGATAAAGACCTCGAAGGAACCCGCGTGGCGTGGCCATCGGTGTCATTCAGAGACAAAATGTTCATAGACTTGGGCGATGAGATCATCGAACTGATGTATTTTGCGCCGTCTCATTCGCCGGACAGCATTCTGGTCTTTCTGCCTGAAAAACGTCTGCTGTTTTCGGGAGATATTCTGTTCACAGATTTTCATCCGTTCATGGGAGAAGGTGATTTGGACGGATGGCTCAGAATTCTCGATTATATCCTGTATCTTGACGTTGACAAAATTATTCCCGGACATGGTCCCCTGTCAACGAAAAATGATGTGAAGGATATGAAGGATTATCTGATTTTATTTGATAAACAGGCAAAAGAGCTTGCTCTGAAATCCAAAGACGCCAAAGTGATTGAGACGGAACTGCTCAAAATTCTTCCCAAACGCTCAAGAGGCGAATTTCTGATTTCCTCGAATATCAAAATGAAATACCTGAAAGACTGAAAGCTTATTTTGACAATGCCGGGCGATGCTCTCGCTCGGCAATAATCGGAAAATTTTTCTGATGGCTTGCGGTTCAACGCTGAAATGTGTATATAAGCGGAAAGATGATAATCCAAGATCAGGGAAATATCTTTTTATGGAAGACCGAACAGATCATCCTGCACAGTCTTATGCCGAGGCATATCGGTATTTTTCATCGGACTGCCCAGAGGAAGACAAATATCATATTGACAGCGATAATACTATAAAACGGATTATTTCAACGGTAAAGACTTCCGAGCGCTTTGCCAAAATACTGCTGATCGGACAGTCCGGATGTGGAAAATCATCTGTGCTGAGGCAGATTCTCGCGGATACGGAGATCAATTCCGCGTATCACCCGATTGTGCTATCTGCATCGGATGATGTAAGTCTGAGCAATGGCGAGCCGATAGATATTCTGATCTGCATCCGTACCAAACTGATTCAGGCAATGCAGAAACAGCAGATCGAAATGCCGATCCGCTCTCCGGAGTTTATGGTAAGCAACAAAGAAATCAGACATCGTTTTGTCAACCGCATACGAGAACTGGAAGACCACATTTCCGATCTGTGCTGGACCCTTTCCGGGCAGGTACATTCGGGATACCGGATTGACGATGCGGTATTGAAAAAGCTCGGTGAGGAAGATATTTCCGAAAATATTCTCTCCAGACTCGGAATATTGAAAAATCAGGAATATAAAAGCGAATTTACCTTTCTGCGGGCATTGGAATCCGTTATCGGGGAACTTCAGACGCTTCATTACAAACCTCTGTTTCTCAAACATGCCTGGACAGAAGAAAAAAAAGAAGTTCTGATCGTGGCGGATAATTTCAATTTTCTGAAGCGTGACGCGGCTGAAAAACTGTTTTTCGAAGGAAGAAGCACTCTGAATGCTCCCGATGCAAAAATGATCTTTGCATTTCCCCTGTCTTTATGGCATTATCCGATATTTTCCGATCTGAGCAGTCATTTCCGCTGTGAATGGATCAGAGCGATCAATATTTACGATGCGTACGGAAATTATCAGGCATCTCATG
The DNA here is from genome assembly GCA_964564775.1 of uncultured Desulfonema sp. Taxonomy (GTDB): domain Bacteria; phylum Desulfobacterota; class Desulfobacteria; order Desulfobacterales; family DYRC01; genus DYRC01. Next base: position 1,677 of record CAZMDM010000387.1, read on the forward strand.
CCGAGCTTTTGAAAGAAATCGTATTGAAACGGATGGATCATTCTCTGATTTCGGAAAGAGCGATGACGCTTCTGACAGAAATCAGCGGAGGGATATTGGGCGAACTCATGCGCTGTATGCGAGATGCCTGTATCCGGGCAATTGCGGCAAAAGCTCCCCTTATTGATGAAGAGATTGCAAAAGATGTGATTCATCGCCGGATTGATACTTATGCCCGACTGCTGGATATGGCAAAATACGAAACGATCATCAAAAGTATTGTCCGAAGTAAAAAAAAGACAGAAGCTCAGAACAAAGACCTGATTGATCTGCTGAGTTATTCGTTTGTACTGGAATACGGAAGCGATGCCGACAGGGTCTGGTATGACGCGCATCCCTGCCTGACGTTTGACGGGAAACGATTATGAGCGTCTTGGAAAGTATTCAATATCGCTTATTGAAAACAGAATTGGAAATTTCCGAAAACGGGACATTTCTAGCAATATATCAGACAGAGTCTCTGAAAGATGAAATTATCGGGGCGCTGAGGAAAGCTGTGCCGTTCTGCAAACATATTTCTCTGACAGAAGAGATGATTCCCGTATTGTTCCATGAACGCCGCAAAATACAGAAGCTTGTGTGGATCGATTCCGAAACTGAAAAAATTTTTTTCGCGATGTTCCCGGAATTGTATCTGTCAGCAAGCAACGTATTCGATTTTTCGGAAAATTTTCAGGAACTCAGGCGGGGACCTCTGATCGGCAGCGCGGAATTGTCTTTATCCGCGATTGAAAAATTTTCGAATTATCTGGAAAATCTCTTGCCACAATATGAAAATCTGTATTACATACCGTTGGATTTCACCAATCGGAAAGGCAAGACGTTTTTGCTGGATGATTTGGCCAGAGCGTTTCTGTCGGATGCGGCAAATACAAATCTGCTGATCGTTTCTGGGGATAAGTATGCCGGAAAATCCTTATTTTTATTGCGTTGTTTTATCGAATCGGCAAAGCAGTTTCTCAAAGAGCCGAATAAAAAACGGGTTCCGGTGATGATTTCTCTGAACAAAAATCATGGGAATACAACAGATATTGAAACCATTCTGCTCAGAGAAATTTATGATGCCTGCGGCGTAGAGATCCCTGCGGATCATTTTCGGGAACTGTACCGAAGAGGAAAATTTGTTTTTCTGATAGACGATTTGGATGAGCAGAATCCGGACAGGATGTCCCGGGAACAGATTTCCGATATGATCGGACAGATTTACCGGCTGGCTTGCGACAATGAGGCTGAAATTCCTTCGTCAAACAGGGTAATGGCAACATGTGCGTCTCACTATATTTACAACCATATTAAGAACGGAAGACCGGTGAATCCCGAAGATCATACCGTATTGTATCGGGAATACGCCCCGAAACGCGATGTCGAGGCAGTGTGCATCAATCCCAAAAATTTGGACGATGAGCAGATGAAAAGCTATCTGCTGAAAGTTACTCAGGACGGAATTTCGGTACGCAATATTCTGAGTATTCTCGATGACCGGCAGATTTCAGAAGAAATTTCAGATCCGGCATTGCTGAAACAGATGATTGTCCGTACCGCGCCCATGCTTCGCGATAAAAAAGAGATCACTGCCGCAGATATTTACGGGGTGTATGCCGATATCTGGATCAGCCGTGAGGATTGGCGATCCCGGCTGAATGCCGAAGGAAAAAAGACACTGCTTTCAAATCTCACCCTGACCATGTTTCAGAAAGGGGTTCTGACGCTGAACCATTCGGATATGCCCGCATTGAACGCCGAATATGTCCGAAGTGGAGAGCCGGGCGAAAATTCGGAAGATATGAGTTTCTGTCCTTTCCTGAATTGCGATGAACAAGGAAATTACAGCTTTATCCATCCGTCATTTCTCTGTTATTTTCTGGCAAAACAGTATTTTGACCGGATCAGAAACAGGCAGGAAAGACTTTTTCCGGCAGATAAACTGGATAAAACAAGTGCTTATTTTCTGAAAACGATTATTTCCTCGGAAAAATTGAGCCTGTCAGGCTTGGATCTGAGCGGTTTGGATCTCGAAAATACGAATTTGTACCGCGCGAACCTGAGCGGTGTGAATCTGAATAAAAGCAATCTGAAATCTGCTGAGCTGATGGGCGCGATATTGTCCGATGCGGATCTGACCGGAGCGAATTTAAGCAATGCCCGTCTGGCAAGAGCCAATTTTCACAACGCGGATCTGACCGGAACCGATTTAAGCCGTGCAAGACTCAGAGACGCGGAACTCAGAACCGCCCGCTTGAACGGTGCCAATTTTCACGGAGCAGACCTGACCGGAGCAAAACTATCGGGTGCGAAACTGACATTTACCGGACTGAGCGAAGCGGATCTGACCCGTGCGGATCTGAGCAATGCAATATTGAATGACGCGGATCTGTCTGGGGCCAAACTCTGTCAGGCAAATCTCAACAAGGCAGACCTGACTGCCGCAAATCTTTCTGACGCGGATTTGACGGACGCGGATTTAGTGGAAGCCGTATTGTCCGAAGCAGATTTGCGGGGAGCAAAGCTGGTTATGGCAAATCTGACATGGGCAAAACTCAGTCAGGCGGATTTCAGCAATGCGAATTTAAACCGGGCGCGGCTGAGAGAAGCGGATATGACCGAAAGTAATTTTCATCAAAGCTCTCTGAATCAGGCGGATATGCGCTGGGCAAGAATTGACAGAGCCAGATTCAGAGATGCCAAACTCAGAGAAGCGCATTTTACCGGCGCGAGCATTACGGAAGCGGTTTTCAATTCGGCAGATCTGGCATGGGTCAATTTTACCTCTGCGATATTGAAAGCATCGGATTTCAGCAATGCGAATCTGAATATGGCAAAATTCAGAGAAGCGGATCTGAGCCACAGCAAATTTGTCGGTGCGAATCTGACATGGGCGGATATGAGCAAAGCCAATTTGTACAAAACAGATCTGTCGTCTGCAAAGCTGGTCGAGGCAGACCTTCGGGAAGCGGATTTGCGCGATTCGAAGCTGAATCGCGCGGACATGGCAGGAGCCGATCTGAGACAAGCCAGATTGGAAGGGGCGGAAATGAACGGTGCTGACTTTGATGAAAAAGCATCCTGAAAATCACAATCATAACCTTGTTGAAACAGAAAGGTATCGGATGCCGGATGATAGTCGTTGAGTCCGCGGGCATCACCGATGTCGGCAGAAAAAGAAAAGGAAACGAAGATTCGCTGTTTTTGGATGACAGTTTGGGATTGTATATCGTGGCAGACGGTATGGGCGGTCATCAGGCGGGCGAAGTGGCGAGCCATCTTGTGGTCAAAACCATGGAAGACTATATGAAGCGCTTCAAAAGCGGCAAATTGGTCGAGGAACTTGCCGATACCGATAGCACGCTTTCCAAAGAGGCGAATCGTTTGATTTCAAGCATCAATCTGTCCAATCAAGTGGTGTATTCTTCCTCTCAGAGCAGGCGGATGTATCGGGGAATGGGATCAACGGTATCCGCCGTGTATCTGACCGACGATACGCTGATCGCCGCGAATGTGGGAGACAGCCCTATTTACCTGATTCGTCACGGCAATATCGAAACTCTCTCGGTTCCCCATACTGTCGTGGCAGAACAGATGGCAATGAATCCGGGCGCGGCGGATATGCTGATGGGCAAAGGATTCAGCCACATGCTGACGCGGGCTATGGGCATTGAAAGCTTTGTCAAAGCCGATGTCTGTGAAATTCAGTGCTTCAAAGGCGATGTATTTGTTATTGCGTCAGACGGTCTGAGCGATAAGCTTTATCCTGAAGAAATTGCGGGAATCGTAAAGGACAAAAAGGTGGATAAAGCATGTCAGGATTTGGTGGATGCTGCCAATGAACGGGGAGGAGACGACAATATCACGGTCATCATACTGAAAGTCAGATCCGTCCGGCGTCCGAAAAGCGGTTTTTTATGCTTTATTTCAAAGCTTATCCATCTGTTAACAAAATAATTTTTTTCATATAAGAGGGATTGTAATGCCGATTTTAACGCTGAAATTCAAAAAAGACAGCAAAGAGATCAGCCGATATAAAGCTGAAAAAGGTCATACGCTGACAATCGGACGGCTGAGTGATAATGACATTGTGATCGAAAATCTGGCAGTATCGGGTCATCACGCCAAAATCGGCTGGGAAACCAAAGGCTTTTTGCTGACAGACCTTCAGAGCAAAAACGGGACATTTGTCAATGAGGAACTGATCAAAAGCGCTCATTGGCTCAAACACGGGGATGTGATCACTATCGGTAAGCATATTCTGGTATTTGCCTATGCTCCCGGAGAACCCGCACCCGAAGACAGCGAAGATACGCTCAATGAAACCATGATGATGGACACCGGAGATTACCGGAAAATGCTCGAAAAAAATATTCTCAAGCCTTCTTCGGTAGTTGTGGAAAAAGAGCCGCTTGGAATGCTGTCATTTCTGTCCGGTGGGGAAGGGGAAGTCGAACTGAGCAAAAAACTGACCCGTATCGGAAAAAATGCGTCTTCGGATATTGTGTTGAGCGGGCTGACCATCGGACAGACTGCCGCTACCATCAGCAAACGCCCTGACGGATATTCGCTGAGTTATGTCGGAGGTCTTGCCAAGCCCAAAGTCAATGGCGAAAGTGTCAAAGAATCGGTCAAGCTTAAAGAATTCGACATCATCGAAATCGGATCGGTCAAGATGCAGTTCACTCTTAAATCATAAGCAGGCAGAGAGCAATGGCAAAGCATTCATTTTGTCCCAGATGCGGCTATACGGGAAAGATTGCGGGCAATATCTGTCCCAAATGCGGCACAAATATCGGAAAATATATCAACCAGCCGATATTCAGGCGGAAAATTATTCTGGTACCGCTGTTTGCGATGATCGGAATCGCACTGATTGTCGTATATTTTTCCATGACCAACAAAGGAGTTGCTGCGGAATTCAGACATGTCCGGCAGCCCAGACCCAATGTGTTTTATGTGGGGATGGATGTTTCTGCCACACCTCCTGCCGAAGTGGTGGAAAAATTCAAAGACAATATTATTTCGCGGCTGAAACAGTTTGTCGGCGATGAATCCGTGTCTTACCAGGTTGATATTTTCGGAAATCCCGGGTGCGGGGAAAAGTCTTTCGATACGGTTGTAGCAATGCAGTCTCCCGCGGATCATGCGACATTCACATTGCAGGTAGATGAAAAAATACGAGAAGTCAAGCCTTTGGACCTCGAATCAGCTATAAAAGACAACCGCTATCTGACCACACCGATTCATCTACTGCTGCAAAAGATCACCAAAGAAAAACCGGGCGGCAGAATTATCATTTTTTCGGATCTCATCAATGAAGACAGTGATTGTCCCACACAATATCCGTTTCCAACAGAGGCTCTGACAGAATTCGGCAAAAATCCCGAAGGACAACTGATATTTCTTTATCCGTCTCCGATTGTGAGCGGTTCGAAGGAACTTACGGAGCGCAAGATCAAAAAGCAGCAAGAATTTATCCATCAGATGGACAAGCTTGCCAGTGCCGGCAAAATCAGGGCATTTTTTTATCATATCCCGGATGATCTCTGTAGCGTGGCTTTTTTTATGAATTTTACTCTTCAGCATTCGTTTCCTGTTACCAAATTCAA
>CAZMDM010000388.1:0-4683 GCA_964564775.1 uncultured Desulfonema sp.
TCCCGGAAATGAATTTCCGGGCTATTATGTGGCGTTCCTACGGAACTTTTATGTCGTCCCGTAGGGACATCTTAATAGCACGGCAATTTATTGCCGTGAGCTTGTTCAAACTATCTGCTCAAGGTCAGCAGAAATGTATCATCCTCTTTCTTTTCAACATCTACCGTATAGCCTCTGGATTCCGCCAGACGTTTCACATTTTCAAAAGCAGTATTGTTATCCACCGATACCTGTAAGGATGATGGATTGTTTTTCATGGCATTCATGGTCAGAATCACCGGCTGAGGACATGACAGACCGCACGCATTGATGATCATACTCCCTCCTGATAGGTTTCACGCATGGTGAATCCGATAAACAGACAGATACATAAACCGATACCGACTGCCCACATTCCCCATACCGAAGGACCGCCGACCTGAAGAATGCCGTCTGCCAGTTTGTCCGGTTTTCCGGCTAATGAGAAATTATGTGCCAATGCGGCTCCCGCGATCATTCCGCAGACAAATACCGCAGCATCGCCGTCTCCTTCTCCCGATAAAACAAGCTGTCTGCCCGGACATCCTCCGGCTAAGACAAATGCCAGTCCTGCCAGCATCATTCCCAAAAAATTCCACAGATGATTGCTGTGTGCTATGGGCTGGGCAGAAATACCGAAATGCACCTGTCCCAAAGCCAGATTGGTTGCAAATGCGGCAATGGTCAGCGCAAGAATGCCGCTCATCAGATGAATATCACCTACCAGCAGCACATCCCGGATAGACCCCATGGTGCAGAACCGTGTACGTTGGGCAATAAAGCCGATAATCAGACCCGCACCCAATGAAATCATCAGCGGCGCGTGTAAAGATCCGGGACCTTTTGCACTGAAAAAAATCGGTCCGTCCGGGCTGAATTTCGGTGCGAAAATCAGCAGCATCAGCAAGCCCAGCGCGGCTGTCGGCATCATAAACCCTGCGGAATAATGTGTCGGATAAGATCGTCCCAGATTGTATCCGTATTTGAGAAACTGATCGCCGATGGCAATTCCGGCAGTCAAGCCGATGATTCCCAAAACCGCATTCATATCGCCGCCTGCAAGCCTCAGCAGAGATCGCCACGGACAGCCCAGGAATACCAGTGCGCCGATCATGGCACATACACCCAAGATAAAGCGCACAAACGGTGCTGACCCTGTTCGGGCTTTGAAATCTTTGAAAATAAGGGCTGCGACCATCGAACCGAGAATAAAACCGATGATTTCCGGTCGGATATACTGAACCACCGCTTCTCTGTGAAGCCCGATTGCACCGGCAATATCACGTTCGAAACATGCCACGCAGATGCCCATATTGGGCGGATTGCCGAGTTTCTGCAAGAGCGGAGCCAGAATTCCGATTACCGCGCCGATCAGAATGATCCCGTTCCGGGATGCCAAAAAACGGGAAACAGGTTTGGCTGACATTCACTTCCTCCTTCATTTTTGATTCATCTTCATAAAATAGATTTCGTATCAACATAACACCGCAATCTGACATTCCAACGCTCGCACAATATCTTTCGGCGACATTTTCAGCATGATTCCCCGCTGTCCCGCATTGATGACCACCGCATCGAAATCTGCGAGGCTCTGATCCATGACTGCCGGAAGCTGCTGCTTTGTTCCGAAAGGACTGATGCCGCCCACCAGATATCCGGTCAGGCGTTCCGCATCTTTGCTGTCTGCCATATCGGCTTTCTTTACCGAAAAAACCTGAGCGATTTTTTTGAGATTCAACTGTTTATCTCCCGGCATCAACGCCAGAGCGTATCGCCTATCGCCCAAATCCGTAACCAGTGTCTTGATGGTTTTTTCCAAAGGAAATCCGGTTGCCTGAGATGCGAATACTGCCCCTTTTTCCTCATGCTCGTATTGAAGCACATCGAATACGATGCGCTTCTGAGTTAAAAATTTCATGGCACGCGTTGCTTGTTTCATATATCCCCCTCTTATTGCGGATAGCGAAATTTGTCAATTTGCTATTTTCTATACCGTAGATTTGATTTATTGAAAATATCAATAGAAATATGTGATATGGTCAAATAAATTCTGATTATGTTTCAAAAGACATTTGATGTTTTTTATCGGATACGATATAGGGGGATATACATTGAACTGAGTATCCGAACTTTTTGTGCGAGATAAAAATATCATGTCCGAACGAAAATCATTCATTTCCCGAAGAGTAACCGCCCTGCTGGTCTATGGTCGCCCGCCGCTGGTATTCGGCGGAATGTTATGCGCGGTTGCGGTCATGTCCACCCGAAACCCGGTGTTTTATATCATTGGAATCATTTTACTATTTATTTCCATGACTTTTGATATGGTGGACGGGTGGTTTGCCGCGAGATTCATTCCCAACTCCACGTTTGCCCATCTGGCAGACCGCATTTTGGATAAAATTGTCTATTCCATTATTTTTCCTCTGGTTGCAATAGGCGTGATGTGGCGTCTGATATTTACGCCTGCTTACACAAAAGCAGATATGTTTCATGCGATTTTTGTGGTGCTGCTATCAATCAGCGTGCTGCTCAGAGACGATTTCGCCCAGTTTTTACGGGTATTTGCCATCCGAAAAGGTCAGGAACCCGAGCCGAATGAATTTACACGGCTGAGAACCACTGTGGCTGCTCCGGTCAGCGCATTGTTATACGCGTATGCCTTTTATGTGCCGGAAGGTCCGCCATCTACCATTTATTCATGGCTGTCATGGCTGGGCAATTTGCCGCTCAGAGGATTGTTTTTCATCGAAATCATTTTTCTGATTATCACTTTCGGCTCTATCGCCGGATATTGCCGGAAATACGGGTCTTATTGTCTGGATGATCTCTGCCTCGGAGATCAGGTGATCAGACGAAGAATATTATCCGTGTTTCCCAATTCGCTGACCATTATGAACGCGGTAATGGGCTTGCTGGCGGTATTTTTTGCGTATCAGGGGCGGGTGAGAGAGGCATATATGTTTCTGATCGGTGCGGCATTTTTTGACCGTCTGGACGGGGCTGTTGCAAGAAAAATGGGGCTGACCGAACCTCTGCCGGGACAGGTCCCCAAACGCTTCAATATGGGCAGTATTCTGGACGACATTTCTGACGGCGTGAGTTTCTGTATTGTTCCTGCGTGGATATTTTATATCACGATCACCGATTTTCAGGATATGTCATTTCAGAAACTACCTCTGGGCTTTGCGGCGTGTCTCTATGCAGTGATGGGAATTACCCGTCTGATTTATTTTACTCTGGACACCAGCCCGATTCCCGGATTTTTCAAAGGAATGCCGACACCTGCGGCAGCATTGCTTGTAACCGCTCCCCTGATGATGTTTCAGCAGGCGCTTCACGAATCCGCAGCACAAGCCCGATTCTGGGGGATATTCTGCTTTGGACTGATGATATTTGCCTCGATGATGATGAATCTGTATCCTGTCCGTTATCTGCATCTGGGGAGATTCATGGGAAGAAATCCATGGTTCAGCCGTCTGAGTACAGCATTGCTGCTGACTGTATTTACTCCGTATTTCGGATATGTCGCGCTGATCTATCTGCTGTGCTATGTATTATCGCCTCTGATTACATGGCAGATTCAGCCGGACATTGCTGCCAAAGAAAGCAATATCGTAAAAAAATCAAACAAATCCCGGCATGGCAACATACCGTAAGAAACAAAAAGCACTTAAAAAAGCAGACTTTTTCTTCATTCGGATTGTCGAAAAATACTGTCTTGACAAACACTGCATTCTGTGTTTTAATTTGTTTCATTCGAATAAGGAATCAGAACAATGAGCGAAATGATCAACAAGATAAATCAGGGCTGGTGGTGGCGCAGGATTTTCCGGGCGCCGCGAAAGCCTTAGCTGTTGTCTGATTTCCTGACATCATAAAAAATCATAAGGACCGTGAGCAAGCCCGATATGCTCACGGTTTTTTTTGTCTGCAACCAGAGCCGTGAATCTACTTCACGGCTTTTTTATTTGGAAAAGAAAGGATATTGTCATGCTCATCCGTCAATTCCCGGATAAAGCGCAGTTTTGTGATCTGGCAACCACCGGCAATGTGATACCGGTATGTGCGGAAACCCTCGCGGATACGGAAACGCCGGTATCGCTGTTGAAAAAAATCTACCAGGACAAGGGAACCGTGTTTCTGCTCGAAAGGGTGGAGGGCGGGGAACGCTGGGGCAGATACAGTTTTTTGAGCGCGTCTGCCCGAATCCGCATTCGGGTATTTCGTGAAATGGTCGAGGTTCGTGAAAACGGCTCGGTTCGCGAAATTCCCCATCAGGGCGATCCGCTCTCCGTACTGAGACATCTCATGTCAGGGTATAAGCCCGTTCATATCGAAGGACTGCCGAGATTCTGGGGCGGCATGGTCGGCTATTTCACCTATGAAATGTTCTCATTTTTCGAGAAAATTCCGAATATGCTGCCGGCGGATACGCCCATTGCCCATTTCATCATCCCGGATGAGCTTCTGATTTTCGACACTATCCGGCATACCCTGATGTCTGTGGCACTGGCATTCACGGACAAAGAATCCTCGCCGGAAGCTGCATACAGTTCAGCAAGTACGCGTCTGGATGCCCTGATTTTCACAATGCAGCAATGTCTGCCGGAACTGCAGAAAGCTAAAACCGTCGGAAGTTATCGCCTGCATCCTCCTCGCCAA
>CAZMDM010000389.1:0-12432 GCA_964564775.1 uncultured Desulfonema sp.
CATCTGATACCTCAATCCGCAGCAAATCTGATGAAAAAATGGAATATCGCACAACGATTGAGAAAGATTTCAGAAAAAGATATGCCCGAATAAGTTATCCGGCAATATTATCAAAGCTTTTGTTCCGAAACCAAAGCTTCGCTACCGCAGAGCGCAAATCAGATGCTTCGGAAAAAACTTGTCCGATAAGCAGAAATGCGGTATGGATAAGGAAATTTTTGCTGCCGAAGGACGCAGCAAAGGAATTATTAAAGAATCTTCCTCAATCGAGCCTGAGGTGCTGAATGCTCAGATATCTTCATTGGGTAATGAGAAGTGGTGATCCGACGCGGCGGATTTTCGTTTGGTTTTATCGTTATGAATACAAGACGTATAATATTTCAGCAATGATTTTCAAAGGTGAATAATGAATCAGATCATCACGCGCTTTCCGCCGAGTCCTACCGGATTTCTTCATGTGGGCGGCGCCAGAACAGCGTTGTTCAACTGGCTGTATGCCCGACATACCGGCGGTAAATTTGTTTTACGGATCGAGGACACCGATATCGCACGTTCCACTCAGGAATCTGCGGATGCGATATTCGAGAGTCTCGAATGGCTGGGCATTGACTGGGATGAAGGTCCCTATTTCCAAACCCAGCGATTTCATATTTATGCCGAATATCTTCAGAAACTTCTGGATTCGGGACATGCCTATTACTGCTCCTGTACCCCGGAACAGGTGGAAGAGATGCGAAAACGCGGCATGGCTATGGGCGGCAAAGCCAAATATGACGGAACCTGCCGTGAAAAAGGCTTGAAAAAAGGCGAGAATACCGTTGTGCGCTTCAAAGCTCCTTTAACTGGAACCACGATTATCGAGGATGTGGTCAAAGGCAATATTGTATTCCAAAATTCGGATTTGGACGATTTTATCATTGCCCGAAGCGACGGCACGCCGACCTATAATTTTGTCGTGGTTGTGGATGATATTGCTATGAATATCAACACCATTATCCGGGGCGACGATCATGTCAGCAATACGCCGAAGCAAATCCTGCTTTACAAAGCTTTCGGAGCGCAATTGCCGGTGTTTGCTCATGTACCGATGGTGCTTGGCAAAGACAAAACCCGTCTGAGCAAACGGCACGGTGCGATGTCGGTTACCGAATATCGGGATATGGGCTATCTGCCGGATGCCATGATGAATTATCTGTTGCGGCTGGGCTGGTCTCACGGGGATCAGGAATTTTTTACCCGGCAGGAAATGATTGAGAAATTCAATCTCGAAAACATCGGACATGCTGCCGGCGTATTTGACACGGATAAATTGTCTGCACTGAATGCAGATCATATCAAAGCAACGCCGCTGCCCAAGCTGGCAGAAATGCTGATTCCGTTTCTGAAGAAAAAGGGAATCGAAGCACAGGAAGGCAGATTTCTGGAAGATGTCATAAAAACCCTTGTTCCGAGAAGCAAAACATTGGTGGATATGGCGGATATGGCATTGTTTTATTTCGGAGACAAGGTGGTTTATGATGAAGCGGCTGCCAAAAAGTTTTTAACCGCCGAATCCGCGGCTATCATTTCAGGATTGATTCAGAAACTCGAAGCTCTTTCGGGCTTTGATGAAAAAAGTCTCGAAGGTGCTTTTGTCTCTTTGATGGAAGAAAGCGGCTTGAAGCTGAACAAAATCGCACAACCTGTCCGAGTCGCACTGACCGGAAAAACCGCAAGTCCGGGTATTTTCGAAATCATCGAAATCATCGGAAAAGAAAGAACGCTTTCCCGGCTGAAAGACGCCATTGAATCGATCCGATAAAACAGTATGGAGAACAGGTTATGGAACAACTGACAGTAGTTACTTTCGGGGCAAAAGATATCGACAACACTCTTGCCAAGATGAGCAATAAAGATTTGGATAAGCTGGCATTCGGAGCGATTCAGGTGGATAAAACCGGAAAAATTCTGTATTACAATGTTACGGAAGGTGAAATTACCGGACGGAAGCCTGAAGAGATGATCGGAAAAAATTTTTTCAACGATGTGGCGCCGTGTACGCGAAGAGCAGAATTTTACGGCGCTTTTATTGAAGGGGTTGCAAATGACGATCTGAACATCCTGTTCGAATATATCTTCGATTATAACATGAAACCCACCAAAGTCAAGGTTCACATGAAAAAAGCTTTGGTCGGAAATACTTACTGGATTCTTGTGAAACGCCTGTGATTTGTCTTGAAAAGTCAGATATTTTCAGAATCATCATCAGTCTGATTCATGCTGAATTGAAACGCAGCCGCAAAACCCCGGACAGTATTGCTCCGATATGGTCATGGACAGAACTGACGCCGATTACTGCCAACGGACTTGAAGCAGATTCTATCGAGCTTCTGACTCTGGCAGGATCGGTCAACCGCATGTTTCATCTGTCCGAAAGCGGCGTTGAAGATTATCTGCTGCGCTATCGTAAGCTCGGCGAATGGACTGAAATTGTTCAGCAGGGCATGAGTCGGGATCGTATCAGCTTTACAAGCTCTGGCACCGGCGGAGATCCCAAAATTTGCACGCATGAGCAAATCCTTCTCGAACAGGAAATTGCCGAACATGCCAAACGGTTTCAGCACTCTTTGAGAATCGTCTCCACTGTTCCCTCGCATCATATTTACGGGTATCTGTTTTCGATTCTCCTGCCGAGATACATGAATCTTTCCGTGCTTGATCCGAATCTGCATACGCCGATGTTTTTGGAAAAAATACTGATGCCTCGCGATCTGATCGTTTCGTTTCCGACATACTGGAAATATCTCGATGCTACAATATTGAAATTTCCGGAAAATACAGAAGGCATCAGTTCGACCGAACCGTCTGATCCGAGCATTATACAGGCATTGCTGAACAAAGGGCTGAATCGCATGTCGGAAATTTACGGATCAAGCGAAACCGGCGGTATCGGATTCAGAAATTGTTATGAACATCCGTATTGCCTCTTATCTTTCTGGCATAAAGATTCAGATACCGGGATTAGGCGCACTCTGCCATATAACGGGTTTTCCGAAGCAATTCAGATGCCGGATAAAATCAGATGGAATGATGATCGCTGTTTTCAGGTGATCGGGCGGATGGATAATGCGGTTCAGATTGCCGGAATCAATGTATTTCCCGACGTGGTTGCCCGAAAAATATCGGAGCATCCCTATATTAAACAATGTCTTGTCAGCCCCATCGGATTGAAGAATAATCTGCGTCTGGAGGCATATATCGTGCTTGCTCCCGAAATTTCCGCTAGACCGGAAACACAGAATCTGATTCGGACTTGGCTGTATGAACAGTTATCTGCCCCGGAACGTCCGGTTTCCGTAGTTTTTACAGAAGCGATACCGTGAATATTGCCATATTTCCGAGCGAATGAATCACGATGGGGGTCATCAACTTTTTTTCTTTCTGATATGCAAGCGCAAACAAAATTCCCCCCACAAGCTGGAAAAGATTTCCTTTCGGATGTGCTGCAAAAAATATCAGCGTACTCAGTATCAGCGCAACCATAATTCCCCAGCGCCTGAAAAAACCGTAAATGATTCCCCGAAAAAAAATTTCTTCGGCTATGGGCGCAATGATTCCCCCGACACAATAAAATAGAATCAGATCAGGCATTTTTCGAGGTATTTTCGAGCGAAGCAGCTTTATCGGGTTGATGCCCCATATCCATAATATTTCGCTAATAATCAGGACAATTGCGCCGAATGCAAGAGACCATATCAGCCCTCTTGCCAATCCCGGCAGAATATCCTGTTTTTCCAAACCTAAGGACGATGTTCCTACAATAAAAACAAATATCGCTGTTTCGATCCCGCGGATGGTTCCGAGAAACAAAAGCTGAGATATCGGGGATTTCAATATAACAATCTGCTCGATGCCGTAGAAAAAAGCGGCTGCGGCAAGCGACAGCATCAGAGATTCGGTTCCGATCTGCCTGATATTCGTCATCTATCGCTCTGATTCAGCCCGAAGAATTTCGGATAAAAATTTGGGCGGGCGCAATACTTTGCCTTCGGCATTGATATAAGCGTGTCTGGTATAACCTTTTACCAGCAGACTGCCTTGCTCGTTGAAAATTTCGTAATCGAATTTCATCCCGGCTTTGACAGCAGTATCGAGCTTGGTTTCGATGGTCAGCAGATCATCATATTTTGCCGAGGCAATATATTTGCAAAATGCTTCGGATACCGGAAGAAACACGCCTTTTGCTTCGATATCTTTGTATAAAACCCCCAATGACCGAAACAATTCGTTTCTGCCGATTTCAAACCAGCGCAGATAATTGGCATAATAGGCAATGCCCATGTTGTCCGTGTCTCCGTAAATGACCCGGTAAGATGTTCGGGAAGTCAGCACGTTTCTCCTTTTTTCGTCTTGGGAAATTGCACAGGATCATAAAAAATATACGGAAGCGACATAATATCGCTCTGCCAGTCTTTGTTCATAAGCGATTGTTTCATATACCTGACTTCATATTGTCCGAACATATCGTCGGTTCCGAGTTTTTCCTGAATAATCGGTAAAAACGCCTCGTTGATTTCATATCCTACCGAACTTCGATGAGTCATAATCGCAGCCAGCGAGGTCGTGCCACTTCCCAAAAACGGATCCAGCACAGTTTCTCCTTCGAATGAAAACATTTCAATCGCTCTTCTCGGAAGTTCGGTCGGAAACATGGCAATATGCTTATCCTGTCTTGCACCGTCAAATCGCCAATGCCCTGAAAAATATTCTTTCCATTGTTCTTTGGACAGACGGGATTTCTCTTTGATTTCAGAAGCGATCTTCGGCGGCTTGCCTGCTTTTCTGAAAATCAGGATAAATTCATAGTCAATTTCGATCATGCCGTTTCTGGGAAAGGGGTACGATCCCATTACCGTAGCACCGCCCGTGGTGTTCATGGTCGTTTTTTTCTGCCATATAATCGCGCCCATATAATCAAAGCCGATGATTTCACAGAATTTGACGATTTCGGTTCTGATCGGAATAATTTTATACCTGCCATAATACGCGGTTCGGGCAAACTGATCGCCGATATTGACAACCATCCGGCATCCTGGATGCAGCACCCTGTAACACTCTTTCCAGACCAGATTGAGATGATTGATATACGTTTCATAAGAATCGTGGAATCCGATCTGATCTTTTGTGCCATAGTCCTTGATCTGCCAATACGGCGGAGAGGTTACGATCAGATGAATTGCGGAGTCAGCGATCTCATTCATGCTGCGGGAATCGCCGATAATGCAAAGATGCTGAGTTTTCATTACGATTTTATTTCCGATATGTATGTTGAACGGATATTATTTTAAGAGAGTTTGTGAATCATATTTTTTACCGGATAATCAAGAGGAGTTATTTAATATAAGCCTCCGAAAAGTGCAATAGCAAATTTAGCTGCATCAGATATTGGGGTATGCTTGCCGGGAATGGATTATATATTTTTGGCTTTCTGAGAAAAAAATTGACTTTCTCCGAGTTTTTGATTAGAGGTAGATGAAAACAGTTTAAAATACAACGTGCAAAGTGCAATAACTTTGCACTTTTAACTTTACACGTTGCTTTGTTTCTCTGTACGGAGGGTGTTATCAAAGGACTGATCATTGCCAGTACCAAAAGCGGAAGCGGTAAAACCACGATTGCTATGGGCATCATGGCGTCTCTGATCCGACGCGGCTATTCGGTTGCGCCGTTCAAGGTGGGACCGGATTTCATTGATCCGGGACATCACAGCCGGATTACCGGAACCATCAGCCGAAATCTGGATGGATGGATGCTGTCTCAGGAGTACAATCTGCAATGTTTCGGTAAAAATGCCCAGTTTGCCAATATCGCAGTGGTCGAAGGGGTCATGGGGCTGTTTGACGGATATAACGGCAAAAGCGAGGCAGGCTCGACCGCTCAGATCGCCAAATGGCTGGGAATCCCGGTGCTATTGGTGGTGGATGCCAAAAGTATGGCGCGGAGTGTGGCAGCTATGGTGCAGGGCTTCGAGAGGTTCGATCCCAATGTATCTTTCGCGGGGGTAATTTTCAATTATGTGAGCAGCAAAAAGCATCTGGAATATCTGAAAGAATCCCTGTCAGGCAATGTGAATATGCCCTGTCTGGGAGGAATTACTTATGAAACACCGGTCTGTATTCCCGAAAGGCATCTGGGACTGGTAACCTCTTATGAACATTGCTTATCAGATGATACGGTCGAAAATCTTGCCGGAATGATCGAAAAACAAATCGATATGGACAGTCTGCTGTATTTGCTGCCGGATATTGACATCAGACCCGATACGATCCGAAAACGTACTGTCCGGCAGTGCAAAATCGGCGTGGCAATGGACGAGGCATTCTGTTTTTATTATCAGGATAATCTGGATCTGCTGGAGGCTTTCGGAGCAGAGCTGCTGTTTTTCTCGCCCATGCGGGATTCCAATCTTCCCGATGACATTGACGGGCTTTATCTGGGCGGCGGATATCCCGAACTGTTTGCCAAACGACTATCGGGCAATCACAATCTTCTGACACAGATTCGCAAGCAAAGTATTGCAGGTATGCCGATTTATGCAGAATGCGGCGGGTTCATGTATCTGTGCCGGGATATTCGGACCAAAGACGGCAGACGCTATCCGATGGCAGGCTGCTTTCCCTATACCTCATCCATGTTTGACCGCCTGAAATCACTGGGTTATCGTGAGATTACCCTGATGAATGATACAATTCTCGGAAAAACCGGGCAGATAATCCGGGGGCATGAATTTCATTATTCGGATATTACCCATAAACAGGAAGATGATGCCATCGAGATGGTCTATGCGGTATCTGACCGCCGGGGAGAGGATAAAACCGCCGAAGGGTACCGGCGGCGCAGAACTCTGGGAAGCTATATTCATCTTCATTTCGGCAGTTGTCCCGATGTCGGAGCATATATCGTAAGCGCGTGTCGGGAATACAAACAGGAAAGGATGACTCGACCATGAGACCCGAAGAAATCGAAATCCTGAGTTTTCAAATCATAGACCGTGAAGCCGGAGAGCATAATTTTTCAGCAGAAGAGTGGGCAATCGTGCGGCGCATGATTCATACCTCTGCAGATTTCGAATATATGAAAACCGTCCGCTTTCATCCGAAAGCCATCAGATCAGGAATTGCGGCTATCCGTTCGGGGAAAGCCATTGTTACGGATACACAGATGGCATTGGCAGGCATTCGCAAAACAGACGCGGGGAATTTCGGCATTACACTGCATTGTCTGATGAATGATCCGTCTGTGAAGCAGACCGCGGAATCACAGGGCATCACACGCGCTCATGCGGCAGCGGATGCAGCGGCTTTGCTGATGAACGGCGGTATCTGCGTGATCGGAAACGCACCGACGGCATTGCTGAGGCTGATGGAACTGCTCAGAGTCGGCAAAACAAAGCCCGCATTGATTATCGGATTTCCGGTCGGCTTTGTCAATGCCGCAGAATCCAAAGCAGTTCTGATCGAAAGCGATTATCCCTATATTTCAAACATGGGCCGTAAAGGAGGATCCAATATTGCCGCAAGCGTGGTCAATGCCCTCCTGATTTTAGCGGCAAATCAATCCTGATACTCTGATATAAGCTGTTCTGAAATTTATGCGAATTAATTATTACGATTTATATGAGCATCAATTCGAGAGTCTTGTGATTGCTATTTGTCAAAAGATTCTCGGAATCGGTGTTCAGGGATTTTCAAAGGGACCTGATGGCGGACGTGATGCTATTTTTAAAGGTATTGCAAATTGTTTTCCAAGCGAAAAGAGTCCGATCAGCGGAAAATTTATCATTCAAGCAAAACATACCGATAAGGTGGCTGAAAAATTTTCTGCTCCATCTTTTTCAGGAAAAAGAAAAACATCAGTTCTTTCTAATGAAATTCCTAAAATAAAGCGGCTTTGGCAAAATAGCGAATTGGATCATTATTTACTATTTTCAAACAGACGACTAGGCGGGCAGACTGATAGCGATATAAAAAAGCGAATATCCGATGAATCAGGCGTTGAATCTGTATATATAATAGGTATCGACGATTTGGATAGATATATAAAAATATATCCAGAAGTTATCCGCATTGCGGATATACATCCATTTGAAATGCCATTGAGAATTAATCCGGATGATATAGCAGAAGTTATTATTGCAATATCAAAAAGTCTTGACAGATTTAAGGATGTATTTCAAGATAAAAGCGATGATCCGATAAAACGGGTTAAATTCGAACTCAAAAATACCATCAATAGCTTGTCTGAAGAGTATGCACAGCATATTAAGCAAGATTACATGATGGATTTCAACTTAGTGAAAAGATTTTTGGAACATCCTGAAAATATAAAATATATTGATATGTATAAAAATACGGCAGAAGAATTTAATCTTAAAATTATTGCACACAAAAGAGAATATCAAATTTTTGATCATATCTTAAATCGTTTATATGATCTTCTCGTTGATAGAGATTCTGATCTGAAAAAAAATAAGAGACTGACGCGTCTTATGCTTTATTATATGTATTGGAATTGTGATATAGGAAAAGAACATATAGAGCATACAGAAAGGGGAAAAAGATGCTTAAACCGACAAAATTCTCGCACCCAGATAAAACTGTTATAGCCGTAGCAACGGTTATATTGAGTGAACTCTCAAAAAAAAGAGTGATGAAATATGATAAGCTTTTCGAGCAGATTAAGAAAACCTGCGAGGGAACAGAGTCGCTTTTTTTACCCGCGGTCAATTTATTATATCTGCTTGGTGCGGTAGCGTATCGCAGAAAGACTGATTCATTCGAATATATAGGCTGATATGAGACTTTCCAAGCTTTATTCAAATAGTTCGGACATCTTTGAGCCGATCATATTCAATCGAGGGCTGAATATCGTCCTAGCGGAGATACGATTGCCCGAAAATAAGCTGAAAGATACTCATAATCTTGGAAAAACCACTTTATTGAAGCTGATTGATTTTTGCCTTTTAAAAAAGAAGAGCAACGATTTTTTCCTGTTTAAGCATGAAGATATTTTTCGGGATTTTGTTTTCTATATTGAAATTGAAACAAACAGACACAAATATATAACCATAAGACGATCTGTCAAAAAAGCATCAAGGATATACCTGAAATCGCATACTGAACCATACCATGATTTCAGTATGTTATCCGAAGATTCATGGGATCATGCCGATCTTCCTTTTGAAAAAGCCAGACAACTGCTTGACGGAATTTCAAAATTGGATATTGCAGCACCATGGTCATACAGAATTCCGTTGGGATATTCTTTGAGAAGTCAGAAAGACTACCACGATGTTTTCGAGTTGGATAAATTCCGCGGGGATCATGCTGACTGGAAACCATATCTTGCCAAACTGATCGGCTTCGATTCGCGACTGATGAGTCGAAATTATGAGATAACAAAGGAGATTGAAGAAAAGAAAAAGGATATTATCCGAAAAAAACGTGATTTGCTGGGAGCGATTGATGAAGCGGATAAGCTTGAGGGACTGATTCTTATCAAAACAGCAGAAATATCCAAAATCGAAAACGAATTATCCAAATTCGATTTTCGGGTTAGTGATTCGGATATCAACAAAGATTTGGTCAGCGATATTGAAACCAAAATTGCTGCATTGAATGAGCGGAGATATTATCTTGATATGAGTCGGAAGCGCATCGAAAAATCACTGTCTGACAAATTTTCATTTGATCTTGAAATGACTCAGAAATTATTCAGCGAGGCAAAAATTTATTTTGATGGGCAATTAAAAAAAGAATTCGAAGACTTATTGCAGTTTAATAGGACTATCACCGAGGAGCGCGAACAATATCTGCGACAGGAGATGGAGAATATCGCCTCAGAAAAGCAAGAAATAGAAAAAGAACTTGTTTTATTAAACAAAAGGCGTTCCGAAGCTTTGGCAATTCTCAGAGAACGGGAGTCTTTTTCCAAATATAAAAAAATGGGTGGGAAACTTATCGAGCTGAAAGCAGATTCCGAATTGCTTCTGAGACAGAAAAAAGCATTCACAGAATTGCGTGATTTACAAAAAGAACTATCCGGCTTGGAGCGAGAAAGAGAAAAGCTGAAAGAGGAAATCACAGATAATATTGCCGAGCCGAATAGGAGATATCAAAATATTCGTTTATATTTCAGTGATATAATCAAACGAGTTCTGGATCGGGATGCAGTCATTTCAACTCGTGTCAATGAAAGCGGAAATTTGGAATATTCAGCTGAAATTCTTAACGATTCGGGACAGGAAACCAGTGAAGCTCTGGGAAATACTTATCAGAAGCTGCTTTGCATTGCATTTGATATGGCAGTTCTCAGAGAATATATCTGTGAAGATTTTATACGTTTTGTGTACCATGACGGTATTTTTGAAGGTCTTGATGATCGTAAAAAAGAAAATCTCATTGAAATTATGAGAGAATATTCAATGTATGGTATTCAGCAGATAGCGACAATGATTGATTCCGACCTTCCGATAACTCCGGAAGGAAATCGTTACCGATTTGAAACCACTGAAATTATTAAAATTTTACATGATGAAGGTACAGAAGGCAGACTTTTCAAAATGCCGATCTGGTAATGAAAGTAATGACTGAAAAAAACTCCCAAAAACCAGGCACTCTTTACGGCATCGGCGTAGGTCCCGGAGACCCGGAACTCATTCCGTTGAAAGCCGCGCGCATTTTACGAGAAGTGGATATCATTTTTGCCGCTCCTTCCACCAAAAACGATTACAGCCTTGCGGTCAGCATTGCAAAACATCATATCAGACCCGAAACACCGGTGATGATGCTTCCTTTTCCCATGACCAAAAACCGGGAAGAAGCACAGACCGCATGGGAACGGAATGCGGCAATCATCATCGAAGCGCTCGAACAGGGCAAAAATGCGGCATTCATCACCCTCGGCGATTCCATGACCTATTCGACTTACGGCTATGTTCTCAGACATATCCGAACTGCCGCGCCGCATCTTCATATTGAAACCATTCCCGGAATCACCTCGTATCAGGCAGCCGCAGCAAGACTCAATACTCCGCTGGTGGAAGGCGAAGAGGCATTGCTGGTCTTATCCGGCGTCAAAGGCGGAGACCGTCTGAGGGAATTTTGCGGCAAACCGGAAAATGTCGTGTTTATGAAAGCCTATCGCAATGTCGGCGATATTTCACTGGCTTTGGAAGAAAACGGGCTGATTGAAAACAGCATTGCGATTTCACACTGCGGATTGCCGGAGGAAGAAATTATCCGAGACTTAAACGAGCTTCGCAACAAACCGCCAGGATATTGGACACTGATTATTGCCAAACGCGGAGCAAATCGAATCTCCGAAGCATCCTGAACAAATTACTGTTGCCATATTGATCTCCTTACTAGGCGAATCAGGGAAAGAACCTCCCGCTTCAGAGTTCTTCCCCCGATTTTATCTTCGCCTTACCACCTGACACTTCACATATAACAGCTAAAACGTAATAATCTCAAATCCTTTTTCCCGATACCGCATCATGCTCGGATGCCCGGACATATCATCCAGCAGAGTCAATCCCTGTGATTTGGCAGCTTCGAGTGTTCCCAGCTTGTTGGAACAGGCTTTGCATACGCCGTCAATCAGATTGCGGGCTTTGACTTTTTCCCACAACGGATGCAGGGGATTTTCGGTTTTGGCAAGTTCGGGAACGAGTTTCACCGATGCACCTTCGATGATAATTTTCACTTCCGCCTGCTGATCCGCCATGTCCAGCGCATTGAGCAGAACATGAATAAAGCACATCGGATCGCCGTTGAACACAAACAAGGCAAATTTCATAGCGTTATTCCTTTCTCAGATTTCTTCCCAGTGAATGCAGTCCGCCGGGCAGTTTTTAATAGCTTCATCAATCTTATCTTCGGGATAAGACTGCATATCTGCCACCATGATATAGCCCGCATCCGCATAACTGAACACTTCGGGACAGACATTGGTACAGACTTCGCAGTGAATGCACTCGCTGAGTTCGACCACCGGTATTTTCATAACCCTATCCCATCACGGCATGACCGATCTTCTTGCCGAATTCATAGCATTTTTCAAGGCTTTCCTTATCCGGCACATACTGAACCCGCAATTCCGGCTCAGGCATCTTAAATCCCGCGTCTTCCAATTCTTTTCGGATGATTTTCGTGGATTCTCCGCTCCATCCGTAAGAACCAAATGCGCCGCCGATTTTATTCAACGGTTTCAAGCCTTTCATGTAGGTCAGAAAATCCGCCACTGTCGGATACAGCCCGTTGTTGAGCGTGGGAGAGCCGATAATCACGGCTTTGGCATCCAGAACTTCGGTCATAATATCGCTTCTGTGCCATTCCCGAAGCTTCATAGGCTTGACAATCGCACCCGAATCCATCACGCCCGATGTGATCG
>CAZMDM010000390.1:0-9149 GCA_964564775.1 uncultured Desulfonema sp.
ACCTTACGCAGTAATTTTCAGAAACCGTGTAGGAAATATTCTCAGCTATGAGAGAGTTGAACAGCCCTGACTTAATTGTGCCCCATATTGATAGTTCCGGCAAATTCTGGTATGGTGTCGCGCGCTGTTCTGACACAAAAAATTGTAATCGGGAGATAACAATGAATCTGTTTCACAACATCACCTTGGAACTCGAAGACATCAGAGACTTTTTTATCAAGCCCGTGCCTGACCCTTTTTCGGAGAATGCGAATTATAACTCCGGCATCGAGCAGATTATCAGCGATCTCAACGGAACAGATCTGAAATCTGCTGTGAGAACAACGATTTTTCTGCCGGAAAATAAAGAGATTCCCGAACCTGCAAAGCTTGAAGCCGCGGTTCGCAGATATTGCGAAAACAAAATCCGCCAGAATGAAAACGAAACTGCGGCAATTTTTCAGCTCGGACGAAAATCGCTTTATACCGCCTTGCTCTGTATTCTTGCCCTGCTGCTGATTACCCCTGTGCTGGATAATCTCAAAGCGGCGGGAGAATTGGGCTATCTTCCCAATTTTCTGATGAATTACATCAGTATCGGAATCACGTTGCTCAGTTGGATCAGCATGTGGTATCCGATAGAGGTATTTCTGTATCGTTGGTGGCCCTTTCGCAGAGAAAATCAGATTCTCGAAAAAATGATGAAAATGGAGATTTCCGTCAGACATAAACGCTGATGAAAATCTCGTCAGGATACATGCTGTATTTCATGCGAAAGGATAAAATATTTTGACTTCTTCTGACAACCGGAACCTCCACCAGATACTATGGCTGATGATCGCTGCCGCAATGATTGCTCTTCTGGCATACAGCAGCACCAGAGCTTATCGGATGTCATTTACCCATGATGAGGCATTGAGCTTTTTCATCATCAACGGCGATGACTATCTGCCCAAAACTGCAAATCATCATATTCTGAACAGTTTTTTGATGAAACTATGTGCATCCGCATTCGGAAACAGCGAATTTTCACTGAGAATCCCGAACATTCTGGCACATCTGCTGTGGATGATTTCCTGCGCTCTGATATTGAGGCGGCTTGGCTCTGCGATATTGCTTATTGTCGGATTTCTGCTGCTCAACTTAAATCCCTTTGTGCTGGATTTCTTCAGCCTTGCCAGAGGATACGGGCTGTCGCTGGCATTTCTTGCTGCAAATCTGTATTGCCTGATCCGATGGGCGGAAGACCGAAGCAGAATCACACGATGGCTCGGATATTTTTTCGGCGCGGCGGCAGTTTTGTCGAATTTCACCATGCTCAATTATTATCTCGCATTTATTGCGGCAGATATTCTGATGCTGGCATATCGTGACGGAGAGTTCAGACTATCATTTCCGAGTCCCTCATCCGTGATCGAAAACGGACTGATCGTCGCGTTCAATATCGGATTGCTGAAATATTGTCTTCCGATCATTTTCAGGCTCAGACGCGGCGGCGAACTCTATTATGGCGGAAAAGAATTTTGGAGCGGCGCGTTGGAGACGCTCGTTAAAGATTCGCTGTATTTTCAGGATTACAGCAACATGACCATCGCGTGGATTGCTGCGATATCGCTATCCGGCTTGTATCTGGGGATTGTTCTTTCCGCATATCATCTGAAAAAAATCAGGCAGTTCAACGCGCTGAGCATGATTGTATTGCTGCTGATTCTGACGCTGCTCGCGCCGATTGCCCAGCATCTGATTTTCGGAACATTGTATCCCAAAAGCCGGACAGCTTTGCTGTATTTTCCGTTAACCGTGCTGACCGTGATTTTTTCCTGCAATGAGCTGATGAGATGGTTGAAATCTTTCGGCAGATATTGTATTTTATCGCTAATGCTGATATTCGGAATATTCATGACGGTTCATTTTGCCAACACTGCGAATCTGACGCATACGCACACATGGTTCTATGATGCCAATACCAAAGACATGGTGATGAAATTGGCTGGCGAATATCGGAAACATAGCGATAAAACCGTAAATATCGGCATTACCCTGATATTCAGACCCGCGATCAATTATTATCGCATGATTTACGGATTCGACTGGCTCGAATCTGCAGACAGAGATGGCGTGGGCAGCAAGAAATATCGCTATTATTACTGCTACCCGGAAGAACTGAAAGACATTCGGGTGAAAACCCGTCTGCTTCATTATTATCCCGATACGAAAACCGTGTTTCTGAAGGCATCGGAATAAGCTGAGGTTTTATGATCAATCGCTCTGAAAAAAAACTTTATCTGACTCCTGAACAGATACTTCCCCTGATCACCAGAATACTTGTCTGGGGATTGATATTCGGAACTCTGTATATCCTGAGTTCATTTTTTCTGCTGATTTTCCTGACATTTGTTTTTGCATATATCCAGACTACGAGTACCCGGCGTCTCAAACCCTACATTAAAAATCGCACAATCCGGGTGATTCTGGTTGCCTTGATGTTTTTGGGAATTTTAGTGGCTATCGGACTTTTTCTGGTTCCCAAAGTCAAGCAGCAGACGGAATTGTTTGTCAGACAATTCGGAACTTATATTGACCGGGCAGATCAGGAATTGCTGAAACTGAGCGATAAATATCCGATTCTGAAAGAAGCTGTTCCTGAACTCAAAATGCCGAAAAACGGCGTCAAAGCCTCGAAAAAAGAAGATTCGACAGACGAAGATAAAGACGACAAAAAGTTTTCCCCAGTAACTTCATTGTTTCAGAGTCTTCTGAGAGTCGGCGGAGAGCAGCAGGCAGACAGTTCCAAAAAAATCAGTCAAGTGGTGGATGCGGTGGGAAATATCGGCGGAAGAATTGCTTCGATTGCGTCCGCATTTCTGCTGGCATTGCTATTCTCATTTCTGATTGTGCTGGACCTTCCTAAACTGAGCGAGACCGTGAAAGAATTGGAACATACCAGTCTGAGATTCATTTATGTAGAAGTTGCCGAAAATATTTATCAATTTTCACAAGTTCTGGGTAAAGCACTCGAAGCCCAATTTTTAATTGCCATTCTTAACAGCATTTTGACCGCAATAGGACTTTGGATTCTGGGACTGGGAACAAGGGTAGCATTTTTATCGGTCATCGTATTTCTGTGCAGTTTTATTCCGGTGGCAGGCGTGTTTATCAGCTCTGTCCCGATATGCCTGATCGCATTGCAGACTTACGGATTGAAATCCATGATTATGGCGATTATTATGATTACGGTGATTCATCTGATCGAGGGCTATATTCTGAACCCCAAAATATACGGCTCTCACATGCGGATCAACCCGGTCATTGTACTGATTATTTTAACCATCGGCGGCAAATTGTTTCATGTATGGGGATTGGTGCTGGGTGTGCCGATCTGTACTTATATTTTCGGTCATGCGATCCGAAAGAAAGCAGGCGTATGATTCGCAAAGCAGCGATCAGGGATGTGAAAGCCATTCACAGAATTCTTCAGATTTATGGCGAAAGAGGCGTGCTGCTTCCCCGTCCGTTAAGCGGCTTGTATGATCATCTGAGAGATTTCTGGGTGTATGAAGACGAAGACAGCGGTGCGGTTGCCGGATGCTGCGCGCTGCAATTTTGCTGGGAAGACTTGGCTGAAGTCCGTTCTGTAGCAGTTCATCCCGATTTTATAAGAAAAAAAATCGGAACACAGTTGGTCAGGACTGCTATTGAAGATGCCAAAACCTTCGGAATGCAGAAAATCTTCACTCTGACTTATAAACCTCATTTTTTCAGCAGATTCGGCTTCAATATCATTGATCGTGCTGAGCTTCCTCTCAAAATCTGGGGAGACTGCATCGTGTGCGTCAAGTTTCCGGATTGCGATGAAATTGCCATGATGCTGGAATTGAAGTAATGGAAATAACAAGCAAAACAAATCAATTCGAAGTACAAATAGGCTGAATAAAATTTATGATAAGCATCAGATGCAGAAAATGCGGCAGTGAAAAGATTCGAAAAAACGGGTTTACAAACGGCGGAGCGCAGAAATATCATTGCAAAGCCTGCGGATTTTACGGAACGCTCGTTACTCAGGAAGAAAAACAGAAGAAAAAAGAAGAGCTTATAGAAAAGCTGCTTTCTGAACGCGTGTCTCATCGCGGGATTGCCAAGATAGTCGGTGTCAGCCGTAACCGAGTGATAGCTGCTATGAAAAAAATAGAAATCCGCTCTCACGAATCCTCCCCGGTGAACTCGGCATATCAGGCAAAATGATGAGCGGAATCTATCCCGATCTGCCGCGTGTGGCTGTCGGAGCGGTGGTATTCAAAGATGGCAAAGTTCTGCTGGTCAGACGCGGCAAAGCTCCGTCAGAAGGAGAATGGGCAATTCCCGGCGGCAGCGTCCGATTGGGAGAAAGCCTTCAGGCTGCGGCGGAACGTGAAATTTTGGAAGAAACCGGCATTGTGATTCGGGCAAAAGAGCCGATATATGTATTCGAGACCATCGAAAAAGATGATGCCGGACAAATCCGTTTTCATTATGTGGTGATCGATCTGATGGCAGAATATCTCAGCGGAGAGCCGATAGCGGCAGATGATGCCTCTGACGCCAGATGGGTTTCGCTTTCGGAACCTGAGGCGTCTTTTTTATTGACAATTATTCGTTAGCCTGATATTTTTTATAGATAACGAAACTTGAGGAGAATTGTCTTTTATGAATGAGCATCTGCACAAGATGGTGTATGCGTCTCTGATGTCCGCGATGATCGCTGCAGGCGCGTTTGTGGCGATTCCCATCGGACCCGTTCCGATTGTGATGCAGAATATGTTTGTGATGCTCAGCGGCTTGCTCTTGGGCAGTCGCTGGGGGCTTGCGGCTATACTCGTATATTTGCTGGCAGGAATCTGCGGACTTCCGGTATTTGCAGGCGGTACCGGCGGCATCGGCAAGCTGATCGGACCGACCGGAGGCTATTTGATCGGCTATATTCCTGCGGTGTATATCATCGGCATAATCAGCGAACGATTCAACGGGCGTTTATGGATTGACGCAATCGCTCTGATAGTCGCTGCAATGATCGTATATGCCTTCGGCGTATCATGGCTGAAAACCGTAAGCGGTATGACGATGAGCAAAACCTTGGCAGTGGGCATGTATCCCTTTCTGATCGGTGATGCCGTCAAAATCGCAGCCGCAGTCCTGATTGCCAAAAGCCTTCGTCCCATTATGAAACGCAATTCCGTCCCCGCATCTGCATGAGTATTCTTGAAATTGAAAATCTTAATCATCGTTTTCCAGACGGAACCCTTGCCATACAGGATATTTCCCTGAATATCCGAAAAGGTGAATTTGTGGTGATTGCCGGATGCAATGGTTCCGGCAAAACCACATTGCTGCGTCATGTCAACGGACTTCTCATACCTACGAGCGGCACGATCCGGGTTGCGGGAGAAAGCTCTCCGATAAAGGCAAGACAAATGGTCGGCATGGTGTTTCAGGATGCGGACAGCCAGATCATCGGCGAAACCGTGTATGAAGATGTCGCGTTCGGTCCCGAAAATCTGAAACTGAGCCGGGATGAGATCAATCGCCGCGTATCTGCCGCATTGGAAGCGGTCGGATTGACAGGACTCGAGAACAAACCGCCCTATCTGCTTTCCGGGGGACAGAAACGCCGCCTTGCCATTGCCGGAGTTTTAGCCATGCAGCCCAAAATTCTGGTATTCGACGAACCGTTTTCGAATCTGGATTATCCCGGCGTAAAGCAGATTCTGAA
Organism: uncultured Desulfonema sp.; assembly: GCA_964564775.1. Classification (GTDB taxonomy): domain Bacteria; phylum Desulfobacterota; class Desulfobacteria; order Desulfobacterales; family DYRC01; genus DYRC01. The sequence goes on from CAZMDM010000390.1 coordinate 5,726, forward strand.
GCAGATTGTCATGCTGCATCGTCAGGGACATACGGTTCTGCTGACCACCCATGATTTGGAAAAAGTATTTGCCCATACAGATCGGCTGATTGTCATGCAGAAAGGTCGGATTGTCAGAGATGGCAAGCCCTGTCAGATCATTGATGACATTGAGAATTTCGGCGTCAGAATCCCTTGTGCCATAAAATTCGGGCAAAAGGTTATACCGTGGATCCCCGACTGAAGCTTGCAGCGCTGTTCATATTCAGCATCTCTTCTGTCCATGCAGGATGGCAATCTCTTCTGCTGCTGACATTTCTGATACTGTTTGCAATTTTCCGCCTCAACTTGTCTTTATTTGCCATTCTCAAAGAAATGCGCTATTTTATTTTTTTTCTGATTCTGATATGGTTTGTCAGAATTTTGTCGGTTCAGGATATCGAGGAAGCAAGCCTGATGTGCTGGCGTCTGATGCTGGTGGCGTGGATGGGGATATGCTTTATGCAGAACACCCGATCTTCGGAAATCCGGGCTGCGGTGCGATTTTTTTTCAAGCCGGTTCCCTTTGTGCCGGAAAAGCGGCTGGCAATGATGATGAGCCTGCTGATGCGCTTTCTGCCTCTGATTCATCTTCAGATCAGGGAAATTTCCGATGCTCAGAAGGCAAGAGGAATCGAAAGCCGGAAAAATCCGATTTACAGAACCGTTACATTTGTGATTCCTCTGATACGCCGGACATTCGAGGACGCGGATCGCCTGGTCATTGCAATGAAAGCAAGGTCTTTTTGCGAAGATCGCAGCGAACCCGAACTGTTGTGGACAAGGCAGGATTCGATAAATTTTGTCGCAGTGATCGTATTCAGTGTGATTATCGTACTGGGATAAAAGTACCGAAGGAGAAAAAAATATGCTTTTGGTCATTGATGTGGGAAATACCAATATTGTCATGGGCATTTACGAAGGCAGACACCTGCTCAAAGATTGGCGGGTGAGAACCGAGCGGGATACCACCGAAGATGAGTTTTATGCGCTTGCCACCATGCTGTTTTCCGCAAGCATGGTCAATCCCAAAGCCATCGGGCAGACCATTATTTCGAGTGTGGTTCCGCCGTTGGTGAAAATTCTGGATTCGTTCTGCCGGAAATATCTGGGTCATGCGCCGATATGGGTGGATGCCAAATCCTGCGCGGGAATGCCGATTTTATACAGCAATCCGGCAGAAGTGGGCGCAGATCGTATCGTCAATGCGGTGGCTGCGTATGAAAAATACAAACAAAGCCTGATTGTGATCGATTTCGGAACCGCCACCACCTTTGATGCGATTTCCGAGCAAGGCGAATATCTGGGCGGTGCGATCAGTCCGGGCATTATGATTTCGGCAGAAGCATTGTTTATGAGAGCATCCAAGCTGCCTCGCGTGGAAATTTTCCGTGCGCCGGAAACCGTTATCGGCAAAGATACCATCAACAGCATCAAATCCGGCATTATTTACGGATATGCGGGCTTGACCGATGGCATTGTCCGCCGGATGATCACAGAAATGGGAACTTCTCCCAAAGTGCTTGCCACCGGAGGACTTGCACCGCTCATGGCAGATATCTGCGAAACCATCGAAGGCGTGGAAAGTTCTTTGACTTTGGAAGGTCTCAGAATCATTTATGAAAAACAAATGCAGCAGGTGAATCTGTGAAATATCTTCCGATCAATCCTCAATTGTTTGTCGAAAATCGTCAGAAATTCATAAAACATCTGAAAAATAACGCCATCGCGGTATTCAATTCGAATGATATCATGCCCAAAAGCGCGGATGGCATTCATCATTTTGTTCAGCAGACCGATCTGTTTTATTTATGCGGCATAGATCAGGAAGAAACGATATTGGTTTTGTGTCCTGATGCCAAAGAAGACAAGCATCGGGAAATTCTCTTTGTGCGGGAAACCAGCGATACGATCCGAACTTGGGAAGGACACAAGCACAGCAAAGAAGAGGCTTCGCAGATATCCGGTATTAAAACCGTATATTGGACATCGGAATTCGAGAATGTGTTCAAAACATTGGCATTCGAATCCGAATATATTTATCTCAATACCAATGAGCATCTGCGCGCGGATCTCAGCGTTCAGACCCGTGACCGGCGATTTCTCGAATGGTGCAAAGCCGCATATCCGATCCACAAATACGAGCGTCTTGCGCCGATCATGCACCATATCCGGGCGATCAAATCTCAGATCGAAATCGAACTGATTCAGAAAGCCTGCGATATTACCGAAAGTGCATTTCGCAGAATCCTCGGATTTATCCGCCCTGGAGTCTGGGAATTCGAAATCGAAGCGGAAATCGTGCATGAATTTATGAGGCTTCGTTCACGAGGTCCGTCATACAGCCCGATCATTGCTTCGGGCGCAGATACCTGTGTGCTGCATTATGTGAAAAATGACAAGCAATGCAGAGACGGCGATCTGGTGCTGATGGATTTCGGCGCGGAATATGCCAATTACGCGGCTGATCTGACCCGAACGGTTCCCGTGAACGGAAAGTTTACCGAGCGTCAGAAACATGTTTATAACGCGGTGCTTCGCGTCCAGAAAGCTGCAATAAATATGCTCAGACCCGGCAATACGATTGATGAATATCACAAAGAAGTCGGCAAAATCATGGAAAAAGAACTGATTGCCTTAGGACTTCTCAAGGAAGATGAAGTTCGAAAACAATCCGAAACATCGCCCTTGTATCGGAAATATTTCATGCACGGCACCTCTCATTTCATGGGCTTGGATGTGCATGATTACGGACATAAATACCGGAAATTCGAGCATGGCATGGTGTTCACCTGCGAGCCGGGAATTTATATCCGGGATGAAGGCATCGGCATCCGCATTGAAAACGATATTCTGATTACGGATAATGGTCCGGTGGATCTGATGAAAAATATTCCTATCGAGGTTAAGGAAATCGAGGCGTTGATGGCATGAGAATCTCAGAAAGAAATCGGCTAGTCATTCAGACTTAAAAAAGAGTATTGTCATCTATTCCGAATCCTGATAATTATCATTTCGAAGCACAATATCGGGTTTGAGTATGACGGTGAATCTGTAGAGCAAAGGAGCGGGGTATAATGGACTGGATGGTTGATCCTCAGAATTGGATTGCGTTGCTAACACTGACCGCACTTGAAATTGTTTTGGGCATTGACAATATTATTTTTATCGCGATTCTAGCCGGAAAACTGCCGCGGGAACAACAGGAAAAAGCCCGAACTGTCGGACTTGCGCTTGCCATGATTACCCGTGTGGGATTGCTGTTTTCGCTGACATGGATTATGAAACTGACTGCGCCCCTGTTCAATGTACTGCATCAGGAAATTTCGGGCAGAGATATTATTCTGATTGTCGGCGGACTTTTTCTGTTGGGTAAAAGCACGATGGAAATTCACGACAAACTGGA
>CAZMDM010000391.1:0-3148 GCA_964564775.1 uncultured Desulfonema sp.
TCATACCTGTTTTATCGGAGCGGCAGTTTCCCGATTCGGAGATTTCCTGCATATCGGAAAGTTTGCGAATCAATTGTTCGGAAATAACAAATACTCTGAGAAATAAGGCCGTATCTATGAAATTCCGATTTTTCTGTCCGAGTCTTATCCTATCATTGTTGTTAAGCGTCTTCTCGTTTGCAGCGGATCCGCCGCAGCCGGACAATCCCAATATCCGAGTGCTGCTGGTGCCGCTTGTGGAAACCGTGCTTTCCGGAGAAATTGCCGCCCGGATCGAAAAAATCACTGTCCGTATCGGAGATCGCTTTAAAGCCGGACAGGATTTGGTAGTCTTCGATTGCGAAATGTATCACAGCCAGCTTCGCAAAGCCAGAGCCGAACTCGAAGAAGCGCAGAAAACGCTTGAGGTCAATCAGCGATTGGAAAAACTTCAATCGGTCAGCCAGTTGGAAATCAGCGTATCCAAAGCCAGAGCAGAAGGCGCGTCCGCAGAAGTGGCGCTGAGAAAAACTCAGGTCGGCAAATGCTCGATCAAAGCGCCGTTCACAGGCAGAGTGGTCAAAGTCAGAGCCAATTCATTCGAATATGTGTCTCCGGGACAGCCGTTGTTGGAAGTACTCGATGACATTCATCTGAACCTGCAATTGTATGTTCCTTCCAAATGGCTGAAATGGCTTAAAAAAGATACGAAGTTTTCTGTGCATATTGACGAAACCGGCAAAGATTATACGGCGCGTGTGAGTTCTTTGGGCGCAAGACTTGATCCGGTCAGCCAGACACTCGAAATCCGGGCGGAAGTCGAAGGTCAGAATTCCGAACTTCTGGCAGGCATGAGCGGAACTGCCAAATTCGATATTCCTGAAAATCAATAAGTTTTCACTCTGTCATCCGCTATCCTCGGACACCATACCGATCTTTCGGATTTTTTCTGAATAACTCATAGATATACAACTATATTCCGATCAGAACTCATTGGAAATCCGAATTGCTGACCATGCTGATTTTGATGTTGAAAAACATCCATAGCATAGCTATATTGATGTCTGAACAGAAAAAATAAAGGAGAAAAGTTTTATGGCACAGGCAGAAGGGTTGCAACTGCCGTTTGACGGTGAAGATGCGATCAGAACGAATATTCTGGAAATATTCGATTATGAGGGAGAAAAGCAGCATATTACCTATTCCACATCGGAATTTTCCGCAGTCTGTCCCTTTTCCGGGCTGCCGGATTACGCAAAACTGATTGTCGAATATATTCCCGATCGCTCTTGTGTGGAATTGAAATCGTTGAAATATTATCTGATATCTTTCCGCAATGTCGGAATTTATCAGGAAAAAGCAACAGACCGGATATTCAAAGACCTGTGGAATGTGCTTCAGCCGCAGCATCTCAAAATTACGACAATATACAATACACGGGGCGGGATTGACTCGACCTGTGTGATCGAAAAGGATAAGCAAAGCGCATGAAGGCAGTTGCAATTGTCAGCGGAGGAATGGACAGTACCACGCTTGCCTATCTGATGAAAGACAAAGGCTATGATCTGATGCTGCTCTCATTCGATTACGGACAGCGGCACAAAAAAGAATTGGCTTATGCCAGACTTGTGGCGGATCGTCTGAATGCAGAGCATCATATTATTGATATTTCCGGGATTCAGCCGCTTTTAAAAGGCTCCGCGCTGACCGATGATGTGGATGTGCCGAATGGGCATTATGCCGAGCCTTCCATGAAAATCACCATTGTTCCGAACCGCAATGCGATTATGCTCTCTATTGCTTTCGGCATTGCCTCGGCAAACAAGGCTGATCTTGTCGGAATGGCGGTTCATGCGGGCGATCATTTCATTTACCCGGATTGCCGCCCCGAATTTGCAGACGCGTTTCAGAAAATGAGCGATCTATCTCTGGACGGATGCCATAGCCCGAAACTGTTCACACCGTTTATTTCTATGAGAAACAAGGATATTGCCATGATCTGCGCCAAGCTCGGAGTATTATATCAGGATACATGGTCATGCTACAAAGGCGGAGAAAAACACTGCGGCAGATGCGGAACCTGCGTGGAACGGAAAGAGGCGTTTCAGCTTGCTGGAATACGGGATTTAACCGTGTATGAGGAGTAAGAGTATGTTTTATGTGGAAAAAGAATTCGAAGTTTCTGCTTCCCATTGTCTTGATCTGGATTACGAATCCAAATGCCGGGAAAGACATGGGCATAATTGGTGGATCAAGGTATATTGCAAATCGGATACGCTCAATGCCAACGGAATGGTGGTGGATTTTTCCGAAATCAAACGACTGGTATTCGGAAAATTGGATCACAAGCATCTCAATGATGTGCTGCCGTTTAATCCTACTGCGGAAAATCTTGCCAGATGGATATGCGAGACCATACCGTTCTGCTATCGGGTCGAAGTTCGGGAAAGCCATGAAAACAAAGCGGTTTTCGTATCAGAATCATGAATTATCCGATCAATGAGATATTCTTATCCTATCAGGGAGAAGGATTTAACATCGGGCGCAAGTGCATGTTCATCCGCTTATCCGGGTGCAACCTGCAATGCCCGTATTGCGATACCGAGCATCAGAAACATAAAATATTGACAATAGAAGAGATTATTGATGAAATCAGCCGCGAGAATTGTGAAAATATCGTCATTACCGGCGGAGAACCCACGATTTACCGTCTCAGACCCTTATTGCACGAATTGAAAGAGCTTGGAAAATGGATAGCTCTTGAAACCAACGGTACAAATGATATCGAAGATATTTCGGATATACTGGATTATATCGCGGTTTCTCCAAAAGGAAATGTCAGAATCAGCCACGCGGACGAAGTCAGAGTCTTAACCTATCATCTGAATAAAGATCGGATCATCGAAATTGGAAGAAGCATTTCTGCAAAACATTATTTTCTGTCTCCGGTGGATATCGACGGGGTTTTCAATATTCTGGAGACCATGATCCTTTTATCGCAGGTCAATGAAGCACGGGAGAAAGAGTGGTTTTTCAGCATTCAGGCGCATAAACTTGCGGGAATAAGATAATCAGGCGCAAAGTTGAATAGGCACAAAGCTAATTACTGCGTAAGATGAGTTCGGTAAATCGCTTTGCAGCATCAGATTGTCAGCAGGATGGTTACCAT
>CAZMDM010000392.1:0-13412 GCA_964564775.1 uncultured Desulfonema sp.
ATATCGAGCAATCCCGTATATTCATGGCCAGAAAGTACCTTTCCGCCTTCCGAAGATACCTGGAGTGTGGGTGCAAGCATTACGTTTCCTATATTCAGCGGCTATCTGACGACTTATCAGATTGAAGAGGCAAAAGCCAATCTGAATGTGATTTCTTCCAATGAGGACGCTCTGCGGCAATCGGTATTTCTTGAGGTTCAGCAGGCATATCTGAATCTGAAAGAGTCGGAAGAGCGGATTCCGGTAACCGCGCTGACCGTGAAGCAGGCAGAGGAAAATCTCGATTTGGCTGTTGGAAGGTATTCTGCGGGCGTGGGAAATTCTATCGAGGTTACGGATGCTCAGATTGCCTCTACGAATGCCAAAAATTCCTATACTCAGGCATTGTATGATTATCAGATCGCGTATGCCAGACTAGAAAAAGCGGCAGGGCTGAAATGAAACGCGGATAATTCGTCTGTTCCAGACAAGCAGATGCCGGGATCAATGCGGTCTAAGCGTTGTAATAGCTCTTGTACCACGCAATAAATTTTTTAATACCTGTTTCAATGGGCGTTTTTGGCGTAAATCCCACATCTCTTGCCAGATCATCAATATCCGCATACGTTTCCGGCACATCTCCGGGCTGAAGTCCGAGAAATTCTTTTTTCGCTGTTTTACCCAGCGCTTTTTCGATGGCTGCGATAAAATCTGTCAGAATCACGGGATTGTTATTGCCGATATTGTAAATCTTATATTTGGCATAAGAGGTTCCGGGATCAGGATGATCGCCGCTCCAATTCGGATCAGGTTCGGGTATATTTCCCATAACTCGGAAAACGCCTTCGACAATATCATCGATGTAGGTAAAATCCCGCTTCATTTTGCCGTGATTAAAAACCTGAATAGGCTTGTCTTCCAAAATCGCTTTGGTGAATAAAAACAATGCCATATCCGGTCTTCCCCAGGGACCATAAACTGTGAAAAACCGCAGTCCCGTACATGCCATGCCGTACAGATGGCAATAGGTATGTGCCATGAGTTCATTGGCTTTTTTGGAGGCAGCATACAAAGACACCGGATGATCCACATTGTTATGCACGGAAAACGGCATGTTGGTATTTGCGCCATAAACCGAACTGGAAGATGCGAATACCAGATGTTTTACGTTGTTATGTCGGCATCCTTCGAGAATAGTGGTAAATCCCAGCAGATTGGATTCGATGTAGGAATAGGGATTTTTCAAAGAATATCGAACGCCTGCCTGTGCTGCCAGATTGACTGCCACATCGAAATCGCCTTTTTTGAAAATATCCGCAACTGCCTCTTTATCTGCAAGATCGGCTTTGAAAAACGAAAACTTCGGATATGCCTGAAGCTGTTTCAGACGATCTTCCTTGAGCTTCACGTCATAATAGGAATTCAGGTTATCCAAGCCGCTGACCGCTATTCCCGCATCCAGCAGACGTTTTGACAGATGAAAGCCGATAAATCCGGCTGCACCCGTTACCAAGACATTATCGAATATCAGCTTCATGATTTTTTCTCCTGATGTTTATACCAATCCATAGTAATTTCAAGCCCTTTTTCCAAAGAATATTCCGGCATAAAGCCCAGTTCATATTTTATCAGATCAATGTTTGCCAAGGATTCGAAAATATCGCCGGAACGATACGGCGCGTAATTCGGTGCAGCCTTATATCCCGACAGATCGGCAATCGCCTCCCAAAGTCTGTTGATGGTAATGCTTCTGCCTGTTCCGACATTGAATACTTTGCCCGAAGCCTTCGGAGAAGACGCTGCAAGCAGATTTGATCTGACCACATCTTTGACAAACACAAAATCACGGGTTTGCCGACCATCGCCGAAAATGGTCGGGACTTGCTTTGATGCGACTTTGTTCATAAAAATCGAAATCACGCCCGAATATGGCGAAGACGGATCCTGACGTGGACCGAACACATTGAAATATCTGAGACACACGGTTTCAAGTCCAAATATCCGATAATATATTTTTGCATTGTATTCGCCGGTCAGCTTCTGAACCGCATAAGGCGTGAGCGGATCGGGAATCATGTTTTCATGCTTGGGAGATTCGGGAGCATCTCCATAGACCGCGCTGGAACTTGCCATTACCACCCGTTTTGCGCCGGATTTTCTAGCAATATCCAGCACCATCAGGGTTCCGATATCATTGCTCATGGCAGAAAATATCGGATTTTCGATACTTTTGGGAACAGATACCTGTGCTGCTTCGTGGAAGATCACCTCACAGCCCGCACAGGCGTTTGCCATGATGTCCTGATCCGTGATCTCTCCCTGATAAAAATCAATTTTATCCATAATATTGGCAATATTGCCGAGATTTCCGCTGGAAAGATCGTCAATGATCGAGACCTTGCAGCCTGCTTCAAGCAGGGCATCTGCGATATGAGAGCCGATAAATCCCGCTCCACCGGTAATCAGTGCTTTACGAAAACCCAAGTTCATGTTTCTGCCTCTTTGAGAAAAAGGATGTTTACCCTTCAGTACTATGAAACGACCTCTTTTGTCAAACATCCGAGTGATGATTGGGGATTATTTCCGAACAAGCGCTATGGAAAATGATTGACCATCGGATTAGAGTATGCCATGATTTATATTCGAGTGATTTGAAAATTTACAGATCGTACTGCACTCCATGAAACCCTCAGATTTTCAGATTCAGCATGAATGCCCTCAATGCGGCGCTCCGGCAGTATTGGAAGAAACCGACCGGCTCTTTCACTGTGAATACTGCCGGGTCAGGTCATACCTGCTGCCCAAGAGCGTTTTCCGATACATTCTTCCTCATAATGCACCGGAAGATAAAGAAATTATTTATATTCCCTATTGGCGCTTCAAAGGATCGCTGTTTTCCTGCTTTGTCAGAAACATCGAAGAAAAATTTGCAGACCTCAGCCATTTGGCGGCAGATATTCCAGAATTGCCGACAAGTCTTGGCTTGCGGACGCAGGCATTAAAATTGCGGTTTTTATCGCCGGATATTCAGGCGCGTTTTATCAGACCAACCCTTCAGATCAGCAAAGTATCTGAAAATCTTCGGCGGAATCTCAATGAATCTTTGGGTGAATCTCCGCTATATCAGGAATTTATCGGGCATACGATCAGCATGATTTATGCCCCGTTTTATGTGGCGGATGATATCTGGTATGATGCGGTATTGAATACGCAGATTCCTCTGATGTCCGGGTATCAGCCGAACTATTCCCCCCCCGATTCCCGGATTCGGTTTATGCCCGCATTATGTCCCAACTGCGGATGGGATTTGGACGGAGACCGCAATGCTCTGACACTGACCTGCACGCGATGTCAGGTCTTGTGGTATGCTGAAAAAGAACACCTGACTCGTCTGCACTATGCTGCAATTGATGCCCAAAGAGATGACCATTCATGGCTGCCGTTCTGGAGAATCAAAGCACAGGTTTCCGGGGTTCGGCTCGATTCTTATGCAGATATGATACGTCTTGCCAATCTGCCCAAAGTGGTGCAGACATCCTTTGAAACCATGCCGTTTTATTTCTGGATTCCTGCATTCAAAGTCTTTCCATCGGCATTTCTGCGCCTTGCCCGCAGCATGATCAGCGCCCAGCCTCAGGAAAAACTGATTGAAAAACTGCCGGATGGGATGCTGCATTCCGTAACGCTGTCTCATACCGAAGCCGTCAGAAGCCTGAAAATTCATCTTGCCGGGATGATTAGACCCCAAACAGTGCTGCAGGAGACATTGGAAAAGATCGGAATCAAAGCGATCAGTGCGATGGTGGTTTATGTGCCTTTTCAAACTGAAGGCAATGAACTGATTCAGCCGGATTATTGTATATCTGTTCATAAAAATCTCTTAGCCCTGTCCGGGAATATCTGATATTTGAAACTGACTGTCGGAACAGAAAATAATATATGTAAAAATATCCACTTTTTTGATAAACTGGGACCATGTCAACACCAGGGGAGATATGTCGGATGGAAGAACAAGCACGAAAATATCAGTTTTCATGGGAATTGCTGGGAGATATTGCTTTGGGACGTCCCAATCTCGGACAATATACCCGGCTGGAAGTGTACCGGCTGATGCAGTTCTGCTTTCGGGATGTGATGGAAAAAGAATTGGGTATGGAAACAGCGGACAAGATTTTCTATGACGCGGGCAAACTTGCAGGCTGTCAATTCTACAACAACGCTTTGGACAAAGTATCTGATTTCAATGAATTTACAAAACAACTTCAGGCGGTTATGAAGGAAATGGGTATCGGTATATTCCGGGTTGAAAAATCGGATATCGAAAACGGCTCTTTCGTGTTCACGGTGTCGGAAGATTTGGATTGTTCCGGTCTTCCCGAATTGGAATACGAAATCTGCACGTATGATGAGGGGTTTATTGCGGGACTTTTGGAAAGTTTCACCGGCAGGCGGTTCAAAGTCAAAGAAGTGGATTGCTGGTGTACCGGTGATCGCACCTGCCGATTTACGGCGGATATAATACAGTAGTTGTGTTAGGTGTTATGTGGAAAGTGTTAGGTGTTATGCCTTTTTCCTTAACACGTAACACCTCTCTTTGGGAATGATCATATCATGGATAACAAGATTCTGGATATTGCGATTCACGCCATTTCCGAAACCCTGCTCAGAGGCAGACCTCCCCGAAATCTGCCGGATATTCTGAAAAATCATTCGGAACTGAACGCTCTTTTCTCCGAAATTACAGAGTTGCAGAAGATTACGCGGGAAATTGCCGGAGGAAATCTGGATCAGCCAATTCTGCTCAGTGGAATGATGGCGGGCGCACTGAAATCTCTTCAGGCCAGTCTGCGGCATCTGACTTGGCAGACTCAGCGGATCGCGGAGGGAGATTTCGGACACAGAGTCGAGTTTATGGGTGAATTTTCAAACGCCTTCAACCGTATGGTCAGATCACTGGCAGATGCGAAACTTCAGATCGAAACACGGGAAGTTGATCTGCGTATAGCGTATAAAGAACTACAGGATGCCAAAACCGCAGCAGAATCTGCCAGCCGAGCCAAAAGCGAATTTTTAGCCAATATGGGACATGAGGTGCGGACACCTCTGAACGCGATTATCGGGTTCACCCATCTTGCCATGTCAGAGGAGATTAGCAGCAAAAGACTGGAATATCTGAATAAAATACTTCAAGCCGGAAATTCGCTGTTGGAAATTTTCAATGATATTCTAGAGTTTGCAAAAATTGAAGCTGGTTATGCCCATATCGCGCCCGCGGATTTCATCCTGAACGATGTGATGCAGCGCATATCGAACAGTGTCCGACAAAAAGCCGAAGAAAAGAAACTGAAGTTCCGATACGAGATTTCTGAAAAAACACCGTCCGTGCTGATGGGCGATCCTCTGAAGCTGAGTCAGGTACTGAAACAACTGACCAGTAATGCGTTGAAATTTACAGAAACAGGGGAAGTCGGTATTTTTGCGGAGCCACTTTCTTTTCCCGAAGAAGGACGGGTAAAGCTGAAATTTTCGGTCAAAGATACGGGTGTGGGCATTCCAGATAAAATACCGCTTTTATTCAATGCGTTCACTCAGGCAGACGGATCGCTTACCCGCAGATTCGGAGGCACCGGGCTGGGACTTGTAATCTGCAAACGCCTGACAGAGATGATGGGCGGAGATATCCGCGTGGAAAGCACGCTGGGCAGAGGAAGCACCTTCACATTTACGGCAGAATTCGGTTATAAACATTTTCCTCATATACAGACGGTTACGCCGCTTTCTCTTGCAACAACATACAATGCCGCAACAAATACCGAAACGATTTCTGAAAAAACAGATCAAAATAACTCGGAAAACATAGCGCAGATCATATCTCTGCTGTCCGAACTGGAGTCTTTTCTGAACGCGGGAGATTTCGACGCTGTGGAATATATGGATAAGATTAAGGAAACATTGGCAGCATCGCTTTCGGAAGACCGTATCGGGATGCTTGAAAATCATATCCGGGAATATGAATTCGAAAAAGCAGCAGAAGTATCGGAGGAAATCAGAAAATCTTTACAATAGAAAGGAGTTTTTATGAAAACAGCAATGGTGTGGATGATGGCGGTGATGGTGTTTTTCGGTCTGGGTGCGGCAGCAGCATTCGGGGAAGAAGCAAGAACTCTGAATATTGTCGAAAGCGACTGGCCCCCCTATAACTTTTTAGCAAGTCCCGGAGCGCCTAAAGGCATTATCAAAGAAATTTTCGAAATGTGCGTTCCTCCGTCTGAATATCGGCTTAAATTCGAGTTTTATCCGGTCAAACGGATGTTCACCTATCTTGAAGAAGGAAAGATCGATATGAACGTGCTGTCCTACAAAAAAGAACGCGAATCCTTTCTGGTTTATGGAAAAGAGCCGATGTTCGCTAGCGGATACCGTCCGGTCATGCTTGCCGAAAAAAATATTCCGATCAGCACGTTTCAGGATTTTGATAAACTCCGGCTGGGGCATCTGGAGGGCTTGAAATATTCGCAGGCATTTTATGATTACGTGGAGTCGCGCAGAAAAAAAGGTGATCTGGTGATTGCTACCACCGGAGATTCCTGTCTGCGGATGCTGCTGGGCAATATGATCGATATCTTTGTTGACACAAAAGATACGACCTTGTGGCGTGCCAAAGAAATGAATGCTCTCGGTAAAATTCGAGTATTGGATTTCGATATTCAGACTCAGGATTATTTTATCGCGGTTTCGAAAAAATCCGAAAATGTGAAAGATATTCCTGTTTTTCTCGACAGTATGGATAAATGCTTGAAACAAGCAAAAGCAGATGGAAGATATGATGCTATCATCAGAAAGTATATTTCTCAATAACTTAGGATAGCGTATGCGAAACATCAGGCTGCGTCTGGCGATCACCCTGTGCCTGCTGACAGGCTTGATTTTGCCGATGGCTGTTTCAAGCTGGTTCATGTTTTCCAGACAAAGAGAGTTTCTTAACAGCGAACTGAACGCGTCTCTGACCAGACTGGGACATATTCTTGCATCGGGCATGGTGCATCCGGTGTGGACTATGTCCCCGGAATCCGGAAAACCCCTGCTCGATTCCATTCTCGATGATGAGCGGATTTTGAAAGTCATTATCAGTTCGGAAAAAGGGGTGTTTCTGGAGCAGGATATGAGTCATCGGAAAACCGGGGATTCGGTTGTCATACAAGTGCCTATCATGCTTTATAATAAGCCTGTCGGAGCCGTGTTTGTCGAGATGGATACCGGCAAAATGGAAAGCGTGTTGTCTGCCCAGAGGGATAAACTGATCCTTGTTACCGCACTTCAGTTCTTTTTCAGTACGCTTATTATTTTTATCCTACTGAATCAGAAGGTTCTGATGCCGATTCACCGTCTGATCGGGCAGTCGGAAAAACTTGCCAACAAAAAACTGGATGAACCGTTCGAATGGCATCAGCGCGATGAAATCGGTATGCTTGGGCAAAGCCTTGAAAATACAAGACGATCTTTGCTATCATTGTTCAGTGAATTGGAAAACAGGAATCAGCAGATCAGAGAATATGCGGATAATATGCTGATTGCCAAAGAAAAAGCCGAAGCCGCGAATCGTGCCAAATCCGAATTTCTTGCCAATATGAGCCATGAAATCCGAACCCCGATGAATGCCATTATGGGCTTTGCTTATCTTGCGCTGCAAACGGAACTGAACGACAAACAGAGGGATTATATCAGTAAAATAAATACATCGGCACATTCGCTTCTGGGGGTTCTCAATGATATTCTGGATTTTTCCAAAATCGAAGCTGGCAAGCTTCGGATGGAGACAGTGGATTTTGATCTGGATCAGATTCTCAACAATCTGTCTGCCATCATGCAGGAAAAAGCTGCGGAAAAAAATATCCAACTCTTATTTTTGACAGATTCCGATGTACCGAGACATCTTATGGGCGATCCTCTGAGACTGGAGCAGATTTTGCTCAATCTGGTGAGCAACGCAGTCAAATTCACGGAAAAAGGAGAAGTGAGAGTTACAGTGCAACATGCGACCACGGATTCCTCTGATAGGTATAAAATTCAAACGGATAACTTTGCACGTTGCACCTTGCACTTTGAAATATCCGACACCGGTATCGGCATCCCGGACGACAAACTGCCGCTTCTGTTTCACGCGTTTTCACAGGCAGACAGTTCTACGACCCGGAAATTCGGCGGCACGGGCTTGGGGCTTGCGATCTGCAAACGTCTGACCGAAATGATGGGCGGACAGATCAGCGTGAAAAGTCAGGCAGGCAAAGGCAGCACGTTTTTCCTTACCCTTGAACTCGGTATGCAGGCAAAACCCGAAACCCGATCCGTTCAAAATCCCGAAATGCCGCATAATATCAATCTTAAGAACATAAGAGTTTTATTGGCAGAAGATAATGAAATCAATCAGGAACTGGCATCGGAACTGCTGAGAAGGGCAGGAATGATCGTAACCATCGCAGATACTGGTAAAGCCGCAGTGGAAGCTCTGTATAAGGCAGATTTCGATCTGATTCTGATGGATATTCAGATGCCGGAAATGGATGGAATCGAAGCCACGAAGATCATCAGAAACGCGCAAAGTGATAACGGCATCTCTGTGCCTATCATCGCCATGACTGCCCATGCCATGAGCGGTGAAAAGGAAAAATTTATCGCGGCAGGAATGAATGATTATGTGAGCAAACCCATCGAGCCGGAAGAGTTGTTTTCGGTGATTGCAAAATGGATCGGGTCTGGTCGGCATCTGATCCCAGACACTGGAATCGGAACTCAGACCGCAGAGGCGCCGCCTGCTGTCAAGTTACCTGACATGACGCAGATCGCTCCGTTGCTGAAAAAGCTGAAATCCCTGCTTCAGGGAGGGGATTTCGAATCCGTTGACTATATGAGACAGATCAGAAAACATTTGGAAGCCTCGATTTCGGAAGAGCAGATCAGAGAACTCGAAGTGTATATCAGTCAATACGAATTTGATCGGGCTGAAAATGTTTTGAACAATTTGATCGTTTCAGATAATATATCCTAATCATTATATCTGATACGGAGGTATGAACGTTGAAAATCGGCAGAGTTCTTTTCTTGATTATCCTTATCACAGCGGGATTTCTTCCGATATCTCAGGCATCTGAAAAAGATACAGTTGTTATTGTCCTGAGAAAAGATCTGCCGCCGTTTTCCTATTTCAATACAGATGGACAGCCTGCGGGCATGTTTGTGGATATTTGGAAACTGTGGGCTGAAAAAACAGGCAAATCAGCGGATTTTCATCTGAAATCATTGAAAGAAAGCTTTGACGATCTGAAAAATGGTGATACGGATATTCACGGGGCAATATTTGAAACCGAAGAACGCAAAACATGGCTCGCTTTTTCACAGCCTTTTTATGAGCTGAGTCTGAGTGTTTTCTTTTCTGTAAAGCAGGGCAGAATTTCCGGGATTCAGGAGCTTGTGGGACAGAAAGTCGGAACTGTCGGGGGCACCTATCAGGAAGAATATCTGCGGAAAACTCATCCGAATATCATCGCTGTTCCGTTCAAAACCATCGAAGAAATGATATATGCGGTCAGAGACGGGAGTATCCGGGCATTTCTGTGTTATCCTTCGCCTGCTGGGATACTTTTGGGACAGATGGGGATGTCCGGCGAAATCGAATGCACCGGAGAAACACTGTTCAGCAAACAACTGCACGCGGCTGTTTTGAAAAAAAACACCGGACTGCTGACATTGGCAGATAAAGGCTTTGACGCCATCAGTGACAGAGAGTTGGCAGATATTGAAAAGCGATGGATAGCTGACCCAGAAAAACGATATTTCAAATCCGATGTCCGGAAAGTCAGGCTGACTGCCAAAGAAGAATCCTGGCTGAAAGCCCATCGGACCATCCGATTCGGAATACTGTCGGATTTTCCACCGATGATGTTTGTCGAAGATAATATCTGCAAAGGCATTCAGACCGATTATCTCAGACTGATCAGTGAACGCACCGGCATCCGCTTCGAATTTGTTCCGGTTAATCTGTCAGACTTGGATTCGAAGGCAAAAGCGCTTGAATTTGATATCTTTCCCAGTTTCAATATCCCAGAGCGGAAAGCATACACCGATCTGACACAGCCGATCATGTATTACCATTCTGTGATTATCACTCGCAATGATCTGTCATTTATTCGAGGCATGGGCGCGCTGAAAGGTAAAAAAGTTTCGGTTGTGAAAGACCTGAAATATCATAAACTGATTTTTGATAACTATCCTGAAATCCGTCTGATCGAAAAAAAAGATATGCTCAGTGCGCTGAAAAGCGTATCCGAATCCGAATCTGATGCGTATATCGGTGGCAGTATCATGTCATGTTATCTGATTCAGAAGCATCATCTGAGCAATCTGAAAATTTCCGGGGTTACGGGTGAACCTCCTCAGCCATATATGTATGCGGTGCGCAAGGACTATCCCGAACTAGTTGCGATTCTCAACAAAGCGATTGCATCGATCAGCAAAGAAGATCAGGAAGCGATTATACAGAAATGGTTCACGATTCAGGTGGAACATAAAGCCAACTGGTCCGATATTCTGAGTTGGATATTCGGGATCGGAAGTATATTCATGCTGATTTTGGGAATTATGCTGTTTTCAAATCGGCGGCTGGCAAAAGAAATTTCCGAACGCAAGCAGACAGAAGAGGCTCTGCGCGAAAGTGAACAAAAATATCGGCTGCTCGCGGAAAATTCCAGAGACGTGATATGGACCATGAATCTTGACAGCCGGATTACCTATATGAGTCCCACAGCAGAGATTATGACCGGATATACGGTGGAAGAACTGATGGAAACATCTCTTGCATCTCTGCTGCTGCCGGGGTCTTTGAAACATCTTCAGAATCTGATCGAAACCAGAGAACTGACCAAAAAACCTGCCGAATTCGAGGTCATGCGCAAAGATGGCATTGTGATATGGACAGAAGCCGTTATTACGAAAATTCGGAATAATGAAGGTAAGGCGGTCGGCTTTCTGGGGATTACCCGCGATATTACCGAACGTAAGCAGATGGAAGCCTCTCTCAGGCAGAGCGAGCAGAGATTCCGAACCATTTTTCAAAATTCGGGCGTAGGCATTGCTCTGGCAGATATGACAAAACGCTTTGTGCAGTTCAATCCTGCCTTTCAGAAGATGCTGGGATATTCGGAAAAAGAATTGCTTGAAAAAACTTTTGCGGAAATCACGCATTCGGATGATATTGATAGCAATATTGTTCTGCATCGGGAATTGCTCGATGGCAAAAGAGAATTTTATCAGATGGAAAAACGCTACATCCGCAAAGACGGACAAGCCATCTGGACTAATGCGATTGTTTCTCTCATCAGAGATGATTCGGGCAATCCCGCATTCACGCTGGGAATCATCGAAGATATTACGCTTCGCAAGCAGATGCAGAAAGAGCTTGAAGATGCCAAGATACAGGCAGAAGCGGCAAATCGCGCCAAATCCGAATTTCTTGCCAACATGAGCCATGAAATCCGAACCCCGATGAATGCCATTATCGGTCTGACCCATCTGGCATTGGAAACGGAAATGACCTTCAAACAGCGGGATTATCTGAGCAAAATCCAGTCATCTTCCCAGTCGCTTCTCGGAATCATCAATGATATTCTGGATTTTTCCAAAATCGAAGCCGGTAAACTGGAGTTGGAAAACTCTGTGTTCTGTCTGAAAGATGTGTTTGAAAACCTTTCCGATATTGTGAAGCTCAAAGCAGAAGAAAAAGGGATTGAACTCGCATTTTCCATTGCAGACGATGTTCCCGAATATCTCAGAGGCGATCCGCTGCGGCTGGGACAGATTCTGATCAATCTGACCGGCAACGCAGTCAAATTCACGGAAAAAGGAAAAATTGCTGTCGGCGCGGATATTGAAGACAAAAGATCGGACAAGGTGCGTCTCGGATTTTTTGTCAGAGATGACGGCGTAGGCATTGCGCCTGAAAAACTATCCGGCTTGTTTCAGGCATTTACTCAGGCAGACAGTTCCACGACCCGGAAATACGGCGGAACCGGACTCGGGCTGGTGATCTGCAAACGCCTGTGCGAAATGATGGGCGGTAAAATATGGGTGGAAAGCACGCTGGGAAAAGGAAGCACATTTTATTTTACCGCAGAATTCGGAATACAAATCTCTGATATTGAAAAAGAATCTCATATTTTCGGCAGCAACGAGATACCGCATGAACCATTGACGAATCTCAGAGGCGCAAAGGTTCTGCTGGTGGAAGATAACAAAATCAACCAGATGGTTGCCAAAGAATTGCTTGAAAAAGCCGGTCTGACAGTCGAGATTGCAGATAATGGCAAAAAAGCTGTCCGAGCAGTTTCAGCATCGCGATATGATCTGATTCTGATGGATATTCAGATGCCGGAAATGGATGGGTATGAGGCAACGAGGATCATCAGAGAGGCAGAAAAAGAGGCACAAAGGGATGGTAATAACTCTGTGCCGATCATCGCTATGACTGCCCATGCTATGAGAGGCGAAATGGAAAAATGTATCGCAGCCGGAATGAAGGATTATGTAAGCAAACCCATTGATCCGAATAAGCTTTTTTCAGTTCTGGCAAAGCATATCCGCTTGGAGCATCCACGTTCGAAGGAATCTGATATCGGATCAGAATTGTCTAAGCTTCCTCTGGATAAAAATATCGGCATGAAAATTGTTGGCGGAAATGCCTCGCTATATATCCGAATTTTAAAAATATTCGATGAACAACACTCGGATTTTGCAATCCGCATCAGAGAGGCTTTGAAAAAAGGAAATGGCAAAGATGCACTGATGATGGCACACGGCATCAAAGGCGCGGCGGCGAATATCGGTGCTATGGAATTGCAGGCAGTTGCAGGTGAGCTTGAAAAAACGCTCAGAAACGATCAGCCTGTTTTCGAAACTCTGATGAACCGCTTTGAAATCGCGTTGGAACAGGTATCGGAAGCTGTCAGAGGCGAACTCTCGCTTTCCGATGAAACGCCGAAAAATGCTCCGATTCCTCTTTCCGCAGAGCCGCTGGATATTTCCGAAATAAATTCTCTGTTGGAAAAACTCAGAACTCTGATTCGGATGGGGGATTTCGAATCGGTCGAATATATGGAACAGATCAAAAACAGGCTGGAAACCGTGATTCCGAAAGATCGGCTTGGCAGGCTTGAAAAAGCGATCAATCGATATGAATTCGAAGAGGCGGAAAGTCTGCTGAATGATATTGAAAATCAGGTACATTTTCAGGCAGAGTAATAAAAAAAGAGAAGACAGGAATTTTCCCATCTTCTCTTCGATTTTTGCAGAGTATCGCCTATAACGAAACGTCAGAGGTGATATTCTTACTTTTTGGTTGTATCTTCAACCGGAGCAGCAGATTTTTTGGCTTTTTTAGCCTT
>CAZMDM010000393.1:0-10353 GCA_964564775.1 uncultured Desulfonema sp.
GTTTCCCGCAACCCTTTCGATTATCGAAAAGCCTGAAGAAACACTCGGATATTACACAAATCCCGAACACCGGGAAGAAGTCGGGAAACTATTCGAATCTTTGGCAGTCGAAGAAAGAGCATTTATTCGGGAATATATCACGGAAAACAAAAAAATCTTTTCCGAAAAATACGGATTGAGCCTCACGCCGTCGCGCATTGAGCTTGCTTCGGATTTTTACAGCAGACAGATCACCGATGTCGGCAGAGTAATGGAAAAGATCAAATCATATTGCGATGACATCAAAAAGATGGAGCTGGATTTTTTCAAGAGCCATCATATCAATATTGTGATGGAAGATGATGCGACCGATTATATGATCGAGCAGACCATCCGCAACGATATTGCCCCTGAGCAGTTGTACAAAAAACTCAATTCGGATTTCGAGTTCGGTCTGAAACTGGTTCGCGAGAAAACCGGCAAAAATCGCTTTTTCCTGACCCGATCCGCGCTGATGGCGCCGGAAAACTATATCGGCACACTCATCAAAGAGGCATTGTCTCAGCCTCATCAAAAGGAAGAATTGTAGGAAGGCTGATAAACTGTGAAAAAGGGTTTATTGGACACTCCTAAATGTTGTGTTTGATGATCTGATTGCTTTATGCCGGAAATATTTCGGAGAACCTAGAATCAGAGGCAGCCATTATATTTTTAAAACTCCGTGGAAAGGCGATCCGAGAATAAATCTTCAGCGAGATGGTAAAATGGCTAAACCGTATCAGGTAAGAGACGTAAAGAAAGCCATTACAAAAATCGAGGCATATCATGGAGAATAAGGTTGAAAGATACACTTACCATCTTGAGTGGTCGGAAGAAGACGGGTGCCATATTGCGAGGTGTCTTGAATTTCCTTCATTGGCAGCGCATGGCGATACGATGGAAAAGGCTTTAAAGGAAATACAGTTTGTTGTTGCAGAAACCATAAAATGGCTTCACGAAGAAGATGAAGCAATTCCCGAGCCTATCTGGGTGAGGAAAGAGTCGGATCGCATGATTTCAGAACCCGAAAGAAATCTGATGTATGCGTGACAGAACGTTGAGCAAAGAGGCTTTGTCTCAGCCCCGCAGAAGGAAGATTAGTAGCTCACCTTACGCAGTAATTTTCAAAGGCTCTGATTTTCCGCAGATCAGCGGATTCTCTGTCTGCTCTTTTCCGCTCTGAAGACAGATACGCATTTCAAGCCGTTTGTACACAGGCAGATCAAATTACTGCGTAAGGTGAGTTTTTATGATTTTTTTCAGTGTGATAAAGGAAAATTTGTTATGATCGGAATATCCAAACTGTACTGCGGTACGGTCGAACCCTCGGATGCTCTGCGCTACGGACGTCATTCGTCTCAGCTTCCCTCGCATCTGCTTCAGTTTTCATCGGACAAAAAACCGGTGGTGGTATGGAACATCACCCGGCGATGCAACTTAAAATGCGTTCACTGCTA
Organism: uncultured Desulfonema sp.; assembly: GCA_964564775.1. GTDB lineage: Bacteria > Desulfobacterota > Desulfobacteria > Desulfobacterales > DYRC01 > DYRC01. The sequence continues at coordinate 1,476 of CAZMDM010000393.1, forward strand.
TGCTCATGCCAAAGATATGGAATTTGCCAATGAACTGACCACCGAAGAAGGCAAAGCTCTGATTGACGATCTGGCGCAGTTCGGCGTGCCGGTGTTGCTGTTTTCCGGCGGAGAGCCTCTGGTCCGAAAAGACCTGCCTGAACTTGCCGAATATGCAGTTAAAAAAGGTATGCGAGCGGTCATTTCCACCAACGGCACCCTGATTGACAAAAAAATGGCAGCGATTTTGAAAAAAATCGGCTTGTCTTATGTCGGCATCAGCTTGGATGGCATGAAAGATGTCAACGATCATTTCAGAGGCGTGAAAGGCGCGTTTGACAAAGCGCTCGAAGGCATTGAAAATTGCAAAGAAGCTGGCATCAAAGTCGGTTTGCGCTTTACGGTCAACAAATACAATGTGAACGAAATTCCCAAAATTTTCGATCTGCTGGAAGAAAAAGATATTCCGAGAGTGTGTTTTTATCATTTGGTCTATGCAGGTCGCGGCTCCGATCTGGTAGAGCAGGATTTGTCGCATCAGGAAACCCGCGCTGCGGTGGATCTGATTATTGACCGTACCAAAGCCCTTCACGACAAAGGCTTAATGAAAGAAGTGCTGACGGTGGATAATCATGCAGACGGACCCTACCTGTATATGAGAATGCTGAAAGAAAATCCCGAAAGAGCCAAAGAAGTCTTGGAATTGCTCAATATGAACGAAGGCAACAATTCCGGCAGAGGCATCGGGTGCATCAGTTGGGATGGCGAGGTTCATGCGGATCAGTTCTGGCGTCATCGCAGCTTCGGGAATGTCCGTCAGCGTCCGTTTTCTCAGATATGGACCGGAGAGCATGATGAATTGCTGAAACAGTTGAAAGATAAAAAAAAATATGTCAAAGGCAGATGCGCGACCTGCCGATGGCTGAATGTCTGCGGAGGCAATTTCAGAGTGCGCGCGGAAGCTCTGACCGGCGATGTCTGGGCGCCGGATCCCGCGTGCTATCTGAGCGATGAAGAGATTGCTTAGAAATATTTACAAAGCTCGAAAATGCTTGTGATTCGGATCAGACAATCCTGAGCGGTTCATAATCTCCGGGCCAATATATCTGATCCGAAGGCGTGTCCATCAGCCCGCACAGTTTGATGCGGTTGAGATGATTCAATATCAGATAAATCAGTTCTTTGCCGCGAATCAGGCTCAGTGCGCCGCCTGCCGCACTGATTTCATCGAATCGGACAACCTTATCCCGCCGTGCGCCCTTGCCGCAGAAGACAATCGGTACAGGCTCTCCCGAATGCACCAAGGGACCAGAGCTTGGCGTGGAATGATCTGCGGTAACAACCAGCATCACTTCCGGGTCTTCCAGAATCGGTCTGATGGCTTTTCCCATGCCTCTGTCCAAAGCTTCGATGGCATTCTTCTTGGCTATCGGATCTTTGGTATGTGCCATCATATCCGGCACTTTGGTATGAACATGAATAAAGTCGTAAGTATCTGAAAGTGTATATGCAAGCTCCAGCCTTTCGGCAAGGTCTTTCCCGTAATCTTTGCTGTCTGTCATGGGGCGGAAATCCATGCCGATATACGCGCAGATACCTTTGTACAATATCCCGGAAGAAATGGAAATTCCGCAAAGTCCGTAGCGTTCCCGAAAAAAGGGAATCATTTTCAACTGACCGGCTCTCTGCGTTACAAGCATATTGAGCTGGGGCAAATCATTCTGAATTCGTCTCAGATTGACCGGATGATTCTGCAACTTCCGATATACCTGATTCAGATATACTTTCAATGCGTTGGCAGTATTTTGGGCAGCATGATCCCGGGTATGCGTCTGCCAAGGTCTGACATCGGAAAGCAGATGTCCGGCAGTGATGGGGTCGGTATCGGTAATATAGGGCGATACATGCCCGCTGAATACCAGAACGCCGAAAAGTCCTTCGGTACGGTGAAAGCGGATTTTCACATTTTCGGTTTCAAAACATTCTATGGCACGAATCAGTTCAGCAGTATCTTCCTCTGTTGCTATCGGAAAGCCGCTTCCCAGCCTCAGACATCCGTTTTTTTCCTCGACAGTTACAAAATGTGTCAGGATTGCCACATCTTCGGGACGGATCGGAACGCCCGCGCCCAAAGCTTCCAATGCCCCTCTGCCCGGAAACTGATCCGCATCATAACCGAATATGGTAAAATGCGCGTTTTCGCTAGGCATGGCAAGCCCCATACGGGAAGGATGATACAAGCCGTTCGCGCCTCTCTGCGCCAGACTGTCCAATATGGGAGTTTCCGCAGCCTGAAGCGGGGTCTGATAGTTCAGTTCTTTGTAAGACCGATCTCCCACGCCATCCAGAATCACCAGAATACAACGTTTGCTTTTATCAGGTAATGCCATGAATATCCTTTAAAATCCCAAAATTTCGTTAATCAGCATCACCGATATGTCCGTCAGCATGGGGTTTCGGTGAAGAATCGTGGTAACCCGGCAGATTCGCTGCGGAGAATTGCAATCCGAGCATACGCCGGTTTCCGCGCACGGAGTTTTCATGTTCAGGCTTTTGGCTCTCATCGGCGCAGCAATTTCTTTTATCCGATTCAGTGCAGAGTGCAGATCGGGTCTGATTTTGTTGATGCCCGCGACAATCACGACTTTTTTGGGTCCGAAGGTCATGGCATTATTACGATTTCCGATTCCGTCAACATTGATGATTTCGCCGCTTGCCGCAATCGCATTGGCGCTACAGAAAAAACAATCGCACCGACCCTGTTTCAGACGAAATTCCAAATCTTGTTCACGGCTCAAGCCCTGCTGCCAATGGTCATAGACGGTTTTGCCTTTGTTTTTCAACTCTTCCACCAATCCCAATCCCCGTGTGGTCGAAGAGCCGCCGAATCCGAAGCTTTCATACCCGGCTATCATACTGAGAATCGCAGATTTTGCCTCCTGAGAATTTTGAAAAAAATGAGTATCAAACCCGTGCTTTTTCAAATTCAAAGCGCAATTCTGAGCCAGTCTTTCGCCCAGCCAGCTGCGGAATGTATCGTCATTCATGATGTGTTTTTACTCCTTTGATGGTCAGACTTACGATTGTTGTTCCGTATCCCGCCATGAAGAACCCGGTCAGAATTACGGAACAGAAATCCGTCCTGTGTATCACATTCCTTCGAAATCCGCAAGATTATGCCTTCGGCACACCTTTTCAGTTGTTTTTGTAACAGAATCATATTAAACTTCTATTATTTTTTCAACTGCATAAGGTGAGTTTGTATTTACCCACCCAATAAGAGGGGAAATATGAAAAGATCGGAAATTTTGATGGTAACAGCTTTGATCTGCTGTCTCGTGCTGCCTGTATCAGCTCGGGAACACAAAGACCTAAAAAGCAGACTTGAAGATGAATTCAGGTGGCTTCGGGAAGAGGCAATGGTAACGACTCGGATTGCCACCAAGACCGAAATGGATGCTGATCTTGTTCCCGGCATGGTTACCGTATTGAAAGGAAAAGATATCGAAGATCAGGGATTTAGGACTGTCGGCGAGGCGTTGGTGCTGGTGCCGGGAATTGATCTGAATGCGGGCACAACCGGTTTGCCCCTTACTGTTATACGGGGAATGAACTCTGCCGTGAAAGTCAAAACTCTGTTGAACGGTGTCCCGGTGAACAGCGCGATGGACGGTTTGGGAAGCGCTGTGTTCTATATCCCGACAGAACAGGTAGAACGGATCGAAGTCATCCGGGGACCTGGTTCGGGATTGTACGGAGAATGGGCATATCTGGGAGTCATCAATGTGAAGACCTATCAGAAAGGTAATCGGGTCTTCGGACGCGCGGGAAGCTATGATTTTTACAGCGGAGGACTGCGTGCATCTTACGAATCCGAAGATAATACTTTGAAAAGCAGTCTCAATATTGCCGGATGGGAAAGGGGAGACACGGATATCGTATCGGGTCCAGATATGTTCGGCAAAACAGGATATATTGATAATTCTGTCAAATCTCCCACAGCCATCCTATCTTTGGATTACAAAAAACTGTCTGTCGTAGCCCAGTTGATCGAAAGCAGAGAGGGCAACAATTACGGACTGACCGGTGCGCTCCCTCCGGCGGATAAACAGAATCTGCATAAAGATCAGCAAAAAATGCTGGAAGCACGCTTCAGTCCCGATATTTCAACCCATCTGACATCGGAGATCAAGCTCGGATGGCGGGAATATATCTGGGATTCCGGGGACTTCTGGCTCTTTCCTGCCGGCGTTATCACCCCCTATGACGCGATAGGCGCGTCTTACTATGAAGAGCAGGCGTATTACGGAAGTATTCTGTTTCATTGGACCGGCTGGCAGAAGCAGCATTGGCTGATCGGTACGGAATACGAAGATACCCGAATAAATGACGCATGGGCGAAATACAATTATGATCCGATCACTTATGATCCTGTGCCGTATCAGACCTTTACCGGCAGCAAAAACTGGATAGAGGAAGACAAAAGCCGAAAGCTTATCGGAATGTTTGTGCAGGACCAGCTTGATCTGACCGAGAAGGTGTCTGTTACCGCAGGACTGAGATATGACCGGTATGAGGACGGAGAATACAGCTATTCACGGATGACTCCCAGAATCGCAGGCGTTTTTAGAGCATCGGACAGTCATATCTTCAAAATTCAGTATGCCGAAGCGTTCAGACCCCCGTCGTTTACGGAAATGTACAGTCAGAATAATCCGGCAGTACTGGGAAATCCCGGACTCGATTTTGAAAGCGTGAAAACATACGAAGCCGAATATATTTACAGAGGCAGACGGTTTATCGGAAAACTTACCGTATTCTATTCAGAAATGGATAACCTGATTTATACGAGTCGCAAATTGTATGCCAATGTCAGCAGTGCAATCAGCAAAGGCGCTGAAGCAGAAGCAAACTGGAAAATCACGGATCCTCTGACAATCAACGCCAATCTGTCATTCACAGACACCGAAGATGAACGCAGCGGAACCGACTTTAAAGATTCTCCGAGATGGCTGTCGAATGCCGGACTGATCTGGCAGCCGAAAACAGACTGGACTGCCGCATTGAATTATCGGCATGTTGACAAACGCAACCGGGGAGCAAGAGACCCGCGTGAACCGCTCGATGGCTATGATACACTGAACCTGACTCTGAGCAGAAAGAATCTGATTTACAAAGGCTTGACAGTTCGCAGCGGCATCAAAAATGTGTTCGATGCGGATGTCCGGTATCCGGGAAGTTACAGCGAATACAAAGAAGACTATCTGCAAATCGGAAGAGAATGGTGGGTACAGTTGTCTTATGAGTTCTGAATCGGAATTGAAAGATGATAAGGGATTGAAGGATCAACCTCCTTAAATCCTGATTCAAACAAATACAAAAAAGGGGGAAAAGATGAAAAAAAACGGAATTTTGACGCTGGCAATGGCTTGCTGTCTTTCACTGCCTGTATTCGCCGAAGAAAGCAAAAAGCTTCAAAGCAAGCTCGATGATGAATTCAGGTGGCTTCGGGAAGAGGCAATGGTAACGACCCAGATTGCCACCAAGACCGAAATGGATGCTGATCTTGTTCCCGGCATGGTTACCGTATTGAAAGGAAAAGATATCGAAGATCAGGGATTTAGGACTGTCGGCGAGGCGTTGGTGCTTGTTCCGGGCATTGATCTGAATTCGAGCATGAGCGGTTCGACCACAGCCGTTATCCGGGGAATCACTTCAAGTGTTAAAATCAAAACACTGTTGAACAGTATTCCGATAAACAGCGCTATGGAAGGCGCGGGAGGAATCTTTGACATTCCCATCGAGCAAGTCGAACGGATAGAGGTGATCCGGGGACCCGGTTCGGGTTTATACGGGGAATGGGCATATCTGGGCGTTATCAATGTGATGACCTATCAGAAAGGCAATCGGGTTTTCGGACGCGCGGGAAGCTATGATGCCTATAGTGGCGGCGTCCGGGTATCTTATGAATCTGAAGATAAAAATTTCAGGAGCAATCTCAATATTGCCGGATGGGAAAGAGGCAGATCGGATATTGGATCCGGTCCCGATATGCTCGGAAGAACGGGAGAGATCAATGACTCCGTAAAGTCTCCGACAGCAGTATTGTCTTTGGATTATAAGAAATTATCTCTGATAGGGCAATGGGCAGAAGCCCAGAAAGGAAACAATTTCGGACTGACCGGGGCGCTTCCCCCGACAGATGAACAGAACCAGCATCAGAGCTCATTTAAAATGCTCGAAGCCCGCTTCAGCCCCGATATTTCAACCCATCTGACATCGGAGATCAAGCTCGGATGGCGGGAATATATCTGGGATTCCGGGAACTTCTGGCTCTTTCCTGCCGGCGTTATCACCCCCTATGACGCGGTAGGCGCGTCTTACTATGAGGAAGGTGCTTATTACGGCAGTGTTCTGCTTCACTGGACCGGATGGCAGAAACAGCACTGGTTGATCGGTGCCGAATACGAAGATACCCGCATGGAAGATGCGTGGATGAAAGTTAACTATGATCCGATCACTTATGATCCTGTGCCGTATCAGACCTTTACCGGCAGCAAAAATTGGATGGAGGAAGACAAAAGCCGCAAAGTTGTCGGAGTGTTCATACAGGATCAGATTGATATTACCGAGCGTATCGCTGTTACCGTAGGACTGAGGTATGACCGATATGAGGATGCAGAATACTCGTATTCACGGACAACTCCCAGAATAGCGGGGGTTTTCCGGGCGTCAGACCGGCATATTTTCAAAATTCAGTATGCCGAAGCCTTCAGACCTCCGTCTTTCGCGGAAATGTACAGCAAAAATAATCCCTCACTGCTGGGAAATCCTCAACTGGATTTCGAAAGTGTAAAAACTTATGAAGCCGAATATATTTATAGAGGCAGACGCTTTATCGGAAAGCTGACCATCTTTTATTCGGAAATGGATAATCTGATCTATACTGTCAGAACATTGTATTCCAATGTCGGCAGCGCCACAAGCAGGGGAGTCGAATCAGAAGGAAGTTGGAAAATCATTGACACGCTGACAGTCAATGCCAATCTGTCTTATGCAGATACCGAAGATGAACTCAGCGGAACCGATTTCAAAAATTCTCTGAGATGGCTGGCGAATGCCGCTCTGATCTGGCAGCCTGAAACCGACTGGACTGCGGCGTTGAATTACCGGCATATTGACAAACGCAACCGGGGAGCAAATGATCCCCGCGAACCGCTGGACGGTTATGATACCCTGAATCTCACATTGAGCAGAAAGAACCTGTTTTACAAAGGCTTGACAGTTCGCTGCAGCGTTCAAAATCTCTTTGACGCAGAAGTCCGTTATCCGGGAAGTTACAGCGAATACAAAGAAGACTATCTGCAAATCGGAAGAGAATGGTGGGTACAGTTGTCTTATGAGTTCTGAATAAGAAGTTTCGGTATAAACGGGCTGATAATAGTCAGATTTCAGCCGGATTGCCCGAGTTTTTCTATTAGTTCCCGGCTCACGGCATCCATCTTCGCCTCGTCTTTCTCATTTTCATGATCATAGCCGATCAGATGCAGGATACCGTGAACCAACAGTTGGACAAATCGTTCTTCCAAAGAAATTTCAGCATCTTGAGCTTCTTTCAATGCCGTATCCAGAGAGATCACTACATCCCCCAGCAGATGCGGATTCACGCCCGAGTATTCGCCTTCCTGCATAGGAAACGAAATCACATTGGTCGGTCCCTCATGTCCCAGATATTCCTGATTGATCTGAGCAATATCCGCGTCATCGGTCAGAACAATGGAAAGTTCGCTGTCAGATCGTTCCAGTAAGTCTAACAGTGTCTGTGCCGTTTTCTCTGTTTTTTCCGACGATACGAAGTGTCTGTCTTGGCGGTTGCTGATGAGAATTGCCATTCTTTTTATCCTTTATTTCAGGAGTTTCCGAATATTCGATCCGGTGATGATGAATGCCGTTCAAAATTTTATTGAACACCAACTCGATTTTGTGCAGGTCTTTGAGTGTCAGATCGCACTCTTCCAACTGTCCGTCTGTCATAATAGAATCCATGATTTTTCGGACATGTCCCTGTATGCGGGATGGCGTTGGATTTTCAAGGGTTCGGGACGAAGCTTCCATCACATCTGCCAGCATGACCAGTCCGGCTTCACGGGTCTGGGGTTTGGGTCCCGGATATCTGAAATCCTCGATAGTCAGAGTATCCACGCCTTTTGCTTTTGCTTTTTCATAAAAATAGCGGATCAGACTGGTGCCGTGATGCTGACGGATCGCGTCCAGAATCGGCTGTCCCAGCCTGTTTTCTCTGCCGATATCCACCCCGTCTTTGACATGGGCGATCAGAATCAGCCCGGACATAGTGGGCGCGAGCTTTTCGTGGCGATTCGCGGCTCTCATCTGATTTTCGATAAAATACATGGGTTTTCGGATTTTTCCGATGTCGTGATAATACGCGCAGACTTTTGCCAGAAGGGGATTTGCTCCGATTTCGTCAGCCGCAGCTTCCACCATGGTTCCGACAACCACGGAATGATGGTATGTGCCGGGAGCTTCGATCATCAGTTTTTTCAGCAGAGGACGTTCCAGATTGGACAGTTCGAGCAGACGAATATCACTGCTGTAATTAAAGGCAAACTCGATCAGAGGAACCAATCCCGCGCTGATCATCCCTGTTCCGATTCCCCCCATAAATGCAAATCCCATATCCCACAAAAATCCGACAGATATGAACTCACCGGTATGAAGCTTCAATGCTGCGGCAAGAATGATATTCAGCAGACCCAGTTTCGCGCCTGCCTGAATAAACACTTTATGTTCCCGGCAATGTCTGATCCAGTAAGCAGCCATCAGTCCGTTGAGCAGAAAATAAAAAAACATTTCCAGCCGGTTCTGAAGAATGATGCCG
>CAZMDM010000394.1:0-16836 GCA_964564775.1 uncultured Desulfonema sp.
CTACACTATGCCCCGAAATAAATTTCAGGGCTGAAAGCTCAAGCCTGCTTAAGCAGGCTTCGGCTTCTAGCCGGGCGATTTATCGCTCGGCTGATAAAACGCCCGAATCAAGCGAAGTGAAAAGCAGAGCAAAGTCGAAAGTCTTTCCATCCGAGATCGGTCGGGAAATGGTTGCGGCATGTCAGGCGCATCAGCAGGGACGAATCGAAGAAGCAGAGGCGGTGTACCGGAAAGTTTTATCACAATTTCCCGATCACCCGGATGCCCTGCATTTACTGGGAGTTATCGCGCATCAGAAAGGCGATCATGTCAGAAGCGTGGAACTGATTTCCAAAGCAGTTGCTGTCAATCCCGATGATTATGTGTATTACAACAATCTCGGTGCGGCATACAAACATCTCGGTCAGGCAAACGAATCGCTTGCCGCGTATCGGAAATGTGCGGAACTCAAACCGGATTTTGCAGAAGTCTATTACAACATGGCAATTCTGATCAGCGAAACAGATAAAGCCGAAGATTCGGTTGCATATTATGAAAAATCTATATCGCTCAAGCCCGATTACCATGAAGCCATCGGCAATCTGCTGTATCAGTTGGCGACAGACTGCGATTGGCAGAAAATCAATCGCTATTCCGCTCAGATCGGGGAATTGATGCGAAAAGCCATTAGCGGCGAAAAGACCACCGCGCTGATGCCGTTTATCTCGATTATTCAGAAGGATGATCCGAAACAGGCATTCGATATTGCTCGGAAATGGTGTGAGGGTGTTCAGTTCAAAGTGCAAAGTGCAAAGTGCAAAGTTAACTCCCCTCTTAGGGGGCAGGGGTGTGTCCATATCGGCTACATGTCTTCGGATTTCCGCAATCATCCGGTGGGTTCTCAGATGCAGAGTTTATTCGCATTGCATAATCGCGAAAAATTCAGGGTTTTCTGCTATTCTTTCGGAAATGATGACGGGAGTATTTATCGCCGGCGCATCGAAAAAGAATGCGATGTATTTGTGGATATGCGAAACATGAGTTATGAAGACGCGGCAACGCGCATGTCCGAAGATCGGATTGATATTCTGGTTGATCTGATGGGGCATACCAAAGGCAACAGACTCAATGTTCTGGCATATCGCCCGGCAAAAATTCAGGTTTCATGGCTGGGATTTCCGGGAACACTCGGCGCGGCATTCATGGATTACATCATCACGGATCGGATTACGACACCCGAATCCCACGCTCCGTTTTACAGCGAAAAATTGGCTTATATGCCGCATACATACATGGTCAACGATCATACTTTGAGCATATCGCCGAAACAGTGGAAACGCGCTGATTTCGGATTGCCGGAAACTGGGTTTATATTTTGCTCATTCAATCGAAGCTATAAAATCGAGCCGGTGATGTTTGACGCGTGGATGGATATCCTGAAAGCTGTGCCGGGAAGTGTGCTATGGCTGAGAAGAGTCAGCGAAGTTTCGGAAAAAAATCTCAGGATGGAGGCGGAAAAACGCGGCATCAGCCAAAATCGTCTGATTTTTACCAGCAAAGTTCCCACCAAAGAAGAGCATCTATCCCGACACGGGCTTGCGGATTTGGCGTTGGATACCCGGATTTACAACGGACACGCCACGACCAACGATGCGCTGTTTGCCGGTGTTCCGGTGATTACGCTTCAGGGAAATCATTTTGCTTCCAGAGCCGCCTCAAGCTTTTTATCGGCAATCGGCTTGACCGAACTGATTACCCATTCGCTTGAAGATTACAAATCGCTTGCCATCCGTTTGGCGCAGCAGCCTGACGAATTGATGAAAGTTCGACAGAAATTGGCAAAAAATCGCCTGACGCATCCGTTATTCGATACGCCCCGATTTGTCAGAGATTTGGAAAACTTATATCTGAGTTGTCTGAACCGGGATTTTCAGGATTCGGGGATTTTCAGGATTGAAGAAAAATCCCGGCAATCTTCCAATCCTGTGACTCATGGTTCAGACAATCATCAGGCTGAGATTCGGAAAGCCTTGCAACTTCATCAATCCGGTCAGTTGAATGAAGCGCAGGCAATTTATGAGAAAATCCTTGAAAAATCTCCAAATCATGCGGATGCGCTGAGTTTGTCGGGGCTGGTAGCATTTCAGAGCGGCAACTCGGAGCTTGCAAAGCATCGGATTTCCAAAGCCATTCAGATCGCGCCTCAGCAAGCCATGTATTACAATAATTTGGGGGTCGTGCTTCAAAGTCAGTCTGAACTGAATCAGGCGATTGCCTGTTACCAGAAAGCGATTGCGCTTCAGCCGGATTTTGCCCAAGCCTGTTGCAATATCGGGCTGGCGTTAAGAATGCTCAACCAGCCAGATGAAGCACTGACATATTTTGAAAAAACGCTTCAACTTGATCCGAATCACGCAGATGCAAAGATTCACACCGCACAGCTTTATTCGATGAAAGGCTATCTGATCAGAGACAGCAATCTTGATGAGGCAATCTTTTGTCTTCGAAAGGCATTGCAACTGAATCCGAATGATGCGGAATCTCTCAATAATCTTGGCATATTTCTGAGAATGCGGAATCAGCATCGGGAGGCTGAAGATTGTTTCCGAAAAGCGCTGGCAATCAAACCGGAATTTCCCGAAGCTCTATTCAATATCAGTGCCGTATTCAGAGAAACAGAAGGACAGGAAGAAGCTGCTCTGTCATGTCTCAGAAAAGCAGTTCAGATCAAACCGGATTATACCGAAGCCGTATTTTCTCTGCTTCAGCATTGCAAAGAAACCTGTACATGGCAGAATTTCGATACCTTATCCGGTCGTGCGGAGCAGATATTGAAGCAGGAAATTGCACGCGGCATCAAGCCATCAATCTTGGTTTTCAACCACTTGGCACATTGGGATGATCCCGAATCCAATTTTGCGATTGCAAAGGCATGGGCAGATGAAGTGAGTGCAACGTGTAACGTGCAAGGTGCAAAATCCCCTCTTGAAAGGGGGCATGGAAGGATAACAATCGGCTATGTATCGGGAGATTTCCGCAATCATCCGGTGGGACATCTGATTTCAGCAGTGTTCGGCAAACATGAGCGGAAGCGTTTCAAAGTGATTGCATATTCTTTCGGGCGAGATGACGGAAGCATTTACCGAAAGCGCGTGGAGCGGGACTGTGATCAGTTCACGGATATCAGTACTCTGAGCGATAAAGATGCAGCAGAGCGCATTCGTCAGGATGGCGTGGATATTCTGATTGATCTGATGGGGCAGACACGCGGCTGCCGAATGGGAATTTTTGCCTTATGTCCTGCGCCGCTGCAACTGACTTGGCTCGGTTATCCGGGAACTTCCGGTGCGAGTTTCTTTGATTTTCTGATTGCGGACCCGATTGTGGTTCCGCAGGACAGCACCCGATTTTATTCGGAAAAACTTGCATATATGCCGCATACTTATCTGATAACTGACAATACTCAGCCGATTTCAGCCAAGCCGATACAAAGAGCGGATGTCGGGCTGCCTCAACATGCGTTTGTGTTCTGCTCCTTCAACCGTCCGTATAAAATTGACCCGAAACTTTTCGATGTCTGGATGTCTTTGTTGAAACAGGTTCCGAACAGTGTGCTGTGGCTGAAACACATCAACGGACTTGCCGAGAAAAATCTGAAAGCAGAAGCAGTAGCGCGGGGTGTGAATCCTGATCGCCTGATTTTCGCTCCGAAATGGGAGTCCAAAGAGGAACATCTGGCAAGACTGAGACTGGCTGATCTGGTTCTGGATACCAAAATTTTCAACGGACACAGTACTTCCGCCGATGCTTTGTGGGTCGGGGTTCCGGTGATTACGGTAATCGGAAAACACTTTGCTTCCCGCGTATGCTCAAGCCTGCTGAATGCAGTCGGACTGCCGGAATTGATCGTGCGTAATTTGAAGGAATATGAAACTCTTGCACTAAGGCTGGCTCATACGCCGATGCTCTTGCAGCAGATTCGGCAGAAATTGGCAAAAAACCGGCTGACTCATCCTCTGTTCGATACAAACCGCTTTGTCCGCAATTTGGAACGGCTGTACGATGGGTTATGGAACAATCTGTTTATCAAAGATAGAGATATCAATAGCTTGCTGCATCAGGCATTTGCATATCAGAACGCGGGAAAACTTGCCGAAGCGGAGCGTATTTGTCAGCAGATTCTCGGACATCAGCCGGATCAGCCGGATGCGCTGCATTTACTGGGTATTATTGCATTCGGAGTCGGAAAACATCAGCAATCTCTGGAACTTATTCATAAAGCGATTCGGATTTTTCCGCATAACCCGACATACTACAATAATCTCGGAACAATTTACAAAAGCCTGAACCGGCTGGATGACTCGGAACGAGCATATCGGAAAGCCATTGAAATCAAACCCGATTTTGCCGAAGCCATATACAATCTGGGCAATGTGCTGAAAGCCAAGCACCGGATGGAAGAAGCATTTGCATGTTATCACAAAGCAGTGCAGATCAAGCCGGATTATGCGGACGCGTATAACAATCTCGGCACAGGCTTGAAAGATATGGAGCAGCTTGATGAGGCAATTGCCTATTTTCGGAAAGCCATCGAAGTCAAGCCGGATTTTGCCGAAGTTCATTACAATATAGGCTGTGCATTGAAAGATTTGGGAAAACTCGATCAGGCGATTTTCCATTTTCACAAAGTTATCGAACTGAATCCGAATTTTACGGATGTGTATGACAATCTGGCACATCAGTATCAGCACGCGTGCGATTGGCAGGCATATAACGCCCTACTTCCGAAAATCGAGGCATTGAACAAAGATCGCCTGAGCAAAGGTCTCAGAGTTGTTGAAAATCCCTTTTCCCATGTATCGAGATATGCAGACCCCGCGTATAATTTCGAGATCATAAAATCATGGGCGGAAAGTGTTAGATCTCAGGCGTTAAGTGTTCAGAATTTATCACATAACACTTCACACTTCACACATAACACAAAACTTAAAATCGGCTATTTATCCAATGATTTCCGCAATCATCCGGTAGCCCATCTGATTGCGGGTCTATTCAAAGCGCATGATCGCAAGCAGTTCGAAGTGTTCTGTTATTCTTACGGGCGGGATGACGGCAGCGTGTATCGGCAACGTATCCGGCGAGATTGCGATAAGTTTGTTGATTTGCTTGATCTCAATGACGAGGATGCGGCAAAGCGCATTGCGGATGATCAGATTGATATTCTGATTGATCTGATGGGACATACCAAGAGCAACCGGCTGGGAATCTGTGCGTATCATCCCGCGAAGATTCAGACAACATGGCTGGGATTTCCGGGAACTTCCGGTGCGAAATTTTTCGAATACATGATTACGGACAAAACCGTTACGCCCGAAGATCACGCCAAATGGTGCAGCGAACGGTTGGTGTTTATGCCGCACTGCTACCAGATCAACGATTATGGTCAGCCGTTTTCGGAAAAGCGTTTCTGTCGCAGAGATTTCGGCTTGCCGGAGAACGGGTTTGTGTTCTGCTCCTTCAATCAAGCCTACAAGATTGAACCGATCATGTTCGATCTGTGGATGAAACTTCTTCGGGAAGTACCGGGAAGCGTGCTGTGGCTGTTGCAACGAAGCGATCTGACGGAAATCAATCTGAAAAAAGAAGCAGAACTGAGCGGGGTCAATCCGAATCGCCTGATTTTTTCTCCGAAGATGCACAAAGATGAGCATCTGTCGCGGCATGTTCTGGCGGATTTGGTTCTGGATACAAGAATTTATAACGGTCATACCACCACTTCCGATGCGCTTTGGGCAGGCGTGCCGGTGATCGGGATCGAAGGAACGCATTTTGCATCGCGGGTCTGCGCGAGCATTCTGAAAACCATCGGACTTCCCCTATTAATTGCAAAAAATTTGCAGGAATACGAGTCTCTCGCGTTGAGATTGGCAAGAAATCCCGATGCCCTGAATCGGATTCGCCAGCAAATTGCCAAAAATCGCCTGACTGAACCGTTGTTCGACACGCCCCGCTTTGCCCGGAATCTGGAAAGAGCCTATCTGGAAATGTGGCGGGCATATCGAGCCGGTGAGACTCCGAGACAGATTCATGTTTCGGAATCAGGATTGAAGGATAATGACGGATGCAAGGATAGCCCGGTAATTTCCCCTCCTGAAAGCAGCAGAAGTGGGTTGACAACCGCTCAGGCTTTTATTCAGATGGCGAAGTACAACAATATGGGAACCAGTTTGCAGGCACAGCGCAGAACTGACGAAGCCATTGCGTATTTCAAAAAAGCATTGGAAATCATGCCGAGTTTTACCGCGATTTATAATAATCTCGGTCTGGCATACGGCGATAAAGGCGATTTTGATGAGGCATTGAAAAATTTTCAGAAGGTTGTCGAAGCAGATCCCAATTATTCCAAAGCATATTACAATATGGGCAATCTGTATCAGAGCCGGGGATTTCTCGATGATGCCATCCGATGCTATCGCAAAGCCATAGAACTTGAGCCGGATTATGTCAAGGCATACAGCAGCCTGTTTCACCGCCTGCGCTATATCTGCGAATGGAAAGATTTGCCGCAGATGGCAGACGCGTTGGATCGCATAGCAGATGAGAGTTTCGCCAAAGGAGAGCGATGCGATGAAACCCCGTTTATCAACATCACGCGGGATACGAATCCGCATCGCAATTTTGTGGTGGCAAAAGCATGGGGAGATGAAATCAGCAAGCGCATGGCGAGCTTCAAAAAAGAGTTGACTTTCAACCTTACACATAAAACTTCACACCTAACACATAACTCAAAAATTAAAATCGGCTATATTTCCGCAGATTTCCGCAATCATCCGGTGGCGCATCTGATGCTGGAATTATTCGGCGCGCACAATCGGCAGGAATTCGAGATTTTCTGCTATTCGTACAGCGAAGATAATGGCGGGCATTATCGCAAGCACATCGAGCAAAGCTGCGATAAATTCGTGGATATTCTACGGATGAGCCATACGGACGCGGCAAAGCGCATTTATGAGGATGAAGTGGATATTCTGGTGGATTTGATGGGACATACGACCAACTGCCGCTTGGAAATCTGCGCGCTGCGTCCCGCTAAAATTCAATGCACTTGGTTGGGCTATCCGGGAACAACCGGCGCGGATTTTTTTGACTACATCATCACGGATAAACTTGTCAGTCCGCCGGAACATGAGCCGTATTACAGTGAGAAATTTATTTATATGCCGGATTGTTATATGATTAACAACCGGGTTCAGCCCATATCGGATCGTCCGATGATCCGCGCACATTTCGGACTTCCGCCGAATGCGTTTGTGTTCTGCTCCTTCAATCAGGTGTATAAATTCGAGCCGATCATGTTTGACGTATGGATGCGGCTGCTCGGACAAGTTCCGAACAGCGTGCTGTGGCTGCCGACCCGAAACAGCTCTGCCGAACAGAATCTGAGACAGGAAGCGCAGAACAGGGGCGTGCATCCCAACCGCCTGATTTTTTCTCCGATACTGGCAGACAAATCCGAGCATCTGGCACGAATCCGGCTGGCTGATTTGGGCTTGGATACGCGGCTTTACAACGGACATGCCACGACTTCGGATGCGCTTTGGGGCGGATTGCCGGTGCTTACGCTTCAGGGAACGCATTTTGCATCACGGGCAGCTTCAAGTCTTCTGACAGCAATAGGACTTTCTGATCTGATTGCCCGGAGTTTGCAGGAATACGAATCGCTTGCATTGAAGTTGGCATTGAATCCCGAAGAATTGAAAAAAGTCCGGCAGCGCCTTGAGAAAAATCGTTATACTGAGCCGTTATTTGATACACCGAGATTTGCCCGGAATCTGGAAGCCGCGTATCGGCAGATTTGGGAAATTTACAAACGCGGAGAAAAACCGAGGATAATCGAGGCATAAATCATCATTTGTCATCACTTCATCTCTCTGATAATGTTACGAATATCTCTTTCATGCCGCTCGATGCTTTCGGTAAGCCTGAACTGGACGAGCGAACGAAAAAGATTGTGATTCGGATGTCTGACTTTGAAATACACATTCCCTTCCAGATAATCCGTAAAAAATCGCAAGCCCAGTTCGAACGCGATCAGGCGGATCGAATCATAAAAATACGCAAAATCATTTTCGGTAAGAAACTCTTCCGTTTGTGAAATATAACCTTGCAGAATCGAGCGGCAGATGTCCGTATCGAAAGTAACGGATTCCCAGTGTTCTTCGGCATCTTCTTTCAGATGATTGCAAGCTGAACGAAGGCAGTCGCCGATATCATAGTGGATCAGCCCCGGTTTGACCGTATCCAGATCAATAATACTGACCGCATGACCGGAAGTTTTGTCCATCAATATGTTGCTGATTTTCGGATCTCCGTGAATCGGACGGAGAGACAGTCTGCCATATTTTTTCGCGTCTTCGAGAACATTCGCCCATGCTCTGCGCTCATTCACAAATTTTTTACAGTACTCTATCTCATAAGATTGATTACTTTTCTTTGTATGGATAACCCGATCATAATGACTCAGATACTGAGGTGTAATATGAAATCCTTCCAACGTATCGGTCAGGTTTTCAGCAGGCAGATCACGGATAAGATTATGAAATACTCCGAGCGCGATGCCGACTTCTATGGCTTGTCCGCTGTTTTTGATGCGCTCGAAGCATTCCGTATTTTCGATAAAATTCATCATTCTCCAAAAGGTCTGATCGGGAGCGATATGATAGTCCTGCCCGGTATCTGTCCGAATCACTCTCGGAACCTTCCAGCCCCGGATCGAAGCGATATCGGAAGTTTTTACGCGTTCGTATATATGCTCGGTTACGATACGCATATTCCGCATCACGAATTTCGGTTCGGGAAACACCCGCGTATTGACACATTGAAGAATAAAATACTTATTTTCTTTCTGATCCGTTGTAATCCGATATGTCTGGTTGATATTACCGTTTCCGTATTCCCGAATATCCGCAATATCGCCCTGTATCTCAAATTGTTTTGCTGTTTCAATGATATTTTTCATATAGTGATCTCTGATTGATTGGTCAGCTTTCTCCTGAGATTGTGAATAAGTATAGGATCATTTTGCAAGAAAGAAAATAAAAAAGTTCCGAATCCCGGAGTTCCGATCATAATGAAGATAGCACGGATTTCAGCCGGGTTCGGAATTTGAAATGGGAATCTGAAAAAGTGATCCGTTGTGCGTGTGAGCAGATAATGAACAGTATACCGCGAAAAAATCCGGCAGACGTCTTTTCCCTGTCACAGACGATATGGCAGAGGCGAAGAAATGCGGTATGATTATACGGTTCTTTCAAAAAAAATTTTATGATCCACCAGATTCATCAGGCTGATTCTGCCTCTGATGGTTTTCTGTTCCCCGAAAATGCTGACCAGTTTATACCGCCTGTTATCTTCTTCGGGTTCTATGATATCAACGGATTCCATCAGTAGTTCTTCCTTACCGTCTTTCACAATATACGCATTGGCTTCACACATGGCTTAACACCTCCCGGAGTTCGTCTTCCACAAGAAATTTTATCAGGTGAGGCAGAGGTTCTCTGTGAACCCCTGCAATCACCACCTTTTCCTGATTGAGTGGCAGCAGAATCTTCAATGCGGGCGAGGACATCACGGCTTCCGCTATCCGGGGCGTAACCTCGCCCATCATGGCATTTGCCCAGGTAATCGCTATCGTCCCGATAATCACGTCTGATTCCGCCACATTTCGGACAATCGCATTTTCTCCCGAAGCACCCCGGCTTGCTCCGGCTTTCACCATCTGAGATGCGGCAATGGCGTTGGTTCCCACTGCCGTTATTTCGACAGATTCTCCGTGAAAATCTCTCAGATATTTTATCAGGGAGACACCGATGCCGCCTCCCTGTCCGTCTATCACACAAATCCGTTTACGCAAATCTGTCTCCTGTATCACTTATGACAACCTTGCATACAAAGGGCGGAATACCGCTTCCATGCTCTGACAGACTCGTTTGGCTTCGGATTCTGAGCCTGAATATGCGATCCAGCAATCCCATATTTCATCGTCGCTTGCCCATCTGTTTCCGTCAGGCTTCAGAAGATTGTCTGATTCGTCGCTGTCATATATCCGGTCGAACAGCAGAATTTTTCGGATCAGCCCGTCTTCCGAATCCTCTCCGCCTCTTGCCCGGTAATCGGAATACAGTTCATCCGAAACCAGTCTGTGCAGTCCGTGTCTGAAATTCCAGATCATTCCGCCCAGAGCAGGCTCTATCCAACTGCTGTTTCGCCGCTTCAACTCCTCTCTGAACAGTTTTCTGCCTTCATTCAGAGAGGATTTCAGCTTTTTATCCAGTTCAGCCTTATCCACCGTACCGTCCGCCTGCAATGGAATGTAGGGTTTGTACCACTCCTCATAAACCTGAATGATTTCATCTTTCGCGGCAGGTTCACTGAGATTCGCAAACTCCTCTTCGTTCAGCCGCATCTCTTCTGTGAGTCGGATGATTCCTTTATGCACGATATACGAATAGGCAATATTTCCCCGAACCTGATGTCCTTCGGCAATATATTTGTACCAGATGGCGACTTGTAAATCTTCATTGATAATCAGACACGCGCCGCTTTTTCGGCTGACATAGGGCATCGAAGTGAACAAGCCTCTCTCATGTAGATCGAAAACACTCGGCGTCCTGTACTTCGGTTGATACAATATGAGCCATCCTTTCGGGATTTCCATAACATATCTCTCCTTTCATCATCAGTGCTTGTGAGTATGAGGCTCTTTTTCATGTCCGGGATGCTCATGATGATGATCGCCGCTGTGGTCATGAGCATGGTCAGGCGAGGTATCTGTATGAGGATGCTCATGGGCGTGCTGATGGCTGTGAGTGTGCTCATGGGTATGTCCGTGTTCATGGCTGTGCTTCACGCCATCGTGCTCATGCTCATGCTCATGAAGATGCTCGTGCGAATGTCCGTGATCGTGTTCATGTTTTTCTGCCATTTTCCAATCTCCTTTTTAAATAACGAATAATGGTTATCAGCAAAAAAGCCGAAAAGACCGGGAATATACAACCGATATTCCCCGAAGTCTTCCCGGCTTCGTTTATGATTTTTGGGAAAGACCGCCGATGTCCGTTTGCTGTGGGAGTAGCGATCTTCCCGACCTCTTAACTGCCGTGAACCGGCTATGTAAAGAGGATGACCCGCAAAATAAAAAACGCCATGAAGAAGACCGATTTGGGGGGTCTTACACCTTCATGGCGTTATAATTCTATAATTTTCCCAAAAAATTTATGATGCTGAGGGATTCATTCCCTTCGATTGAATAGAATTTTTTTCACATTTCATCGGGGATGTCAAGGTTTTTTAGCGCTCGGAACGAATTTTAATGAATTTTACTTTCGATAACTCCGAAAAGGATGAGATGGAAAGCAGGGGAAACTCCTGTGAATAGGCGGAAATATTTTTCAGGTTTCATATAAAAACATCAGAGAGATTGTGAAAGTATCGGAAGTATGGTAAAATAGCTGTCAAAAAAAAGGATATCTGTATTGTCTGAGATTGAAACCATCAAACAAGCGATCCTGCAATGTGTCTTGCAATCCTCTCATCGGATGACCCGACCGGACATCGAGCGTGAACTCCGAAAACAGCTTTCTGTCAGCAGAAAAGAAATCGGTATGGTATTGAAACTGCTGCTGGCGGAAAACGAACTGAAATATACCAGCCCTGACGGGCATTCGTTTGTTGAGATTTCACGGGACAAAGCGATTCGGGTTACGGACAGAATTGTTCTGAAACCACCGGACATTTCGTTTGAGGCGGCTGAAAAAGATGTGGTGATTGATCTGGCATTCGGCGCCTCATTCGGATCAGGCGCTCATCCGACCACGCGCATGGCGCTGGCAGGCATCGAATATGCACTATGCGAAAAAAAATTTCTGACAGATCATCCCCGATCTTCTGCATTGGATATCGGCACAGGCTCAGGCGTGCTTGCCATTGCTGCGGTGAAAATGGGAATCGCTCATGCGGTCGGCATTGATATCGATCCCTGTGCCAGAGCCGAAGCATCGGAAAATGTGAAACTGAACGGTTTGTCCGACAAAATCACTATCGAAGATCGAGATATTGGCACGATGAGCCGGAAATTTCCGATGATTCTTGCCAATCTGCGTCTGCCGACACTGAAATATATGTTTCCCAAAATTTCCGAACTCATAGAATTGAATGGAATTATTATTATTTCAGGTATTTATACTGATGAAATTTCGGAGTTGGATTCGCTTTATGCAGATCGTTTTATCCGGGAATGGAAAAATGATCTAAGTGGCTGGAGTGCATTGATATATCGCTCATAAAACAGAAGTCTCTTGATAAATCCTGTTTTTTTTTATAAAGTTATAGGGAATGCTGAAACAGCTTTGATAGTTCGGAAGAACGAAAATGAGCCGAGACCGGGAAAGCCTATTCAATCTTAAAATCAATATCGCGGATCACATGTATTCTGTGGCGATCATACTGGGCATTGTCTGCTGGCTGGTGGAATCCATATTGGTTGTCTTCCTTAACGATGTCAGCCTTTTGCAGGCAATGACCGGAAGACGACAGATATTGTCGGCGCTGATGATTTTATGCCTGTTTATGATTTTCGCATCTCATGCCCAGTATGTGGTGGATCAGCGCAAAGTGGCGGAAGAAAAGCTCAAACAGGCTCGTGAGGAAGAGCAGTGGCTGCTGGAAATGACGTCGCTGTTTTCATTCGAGCTGAATGTGGATTCCCTGCTTGATCTGATTGTGGATGCCACCAGAGAACTGTTGTCAGCGGAGCGGTGTACCCTGTTTCTGTATGATGAAAAAACCGATGAATTATGGTCCAGAATCGGCGTGGAACTGAGAGTCAATGAAATCCGCTTTCCCAGCCGGATCGGTATTGCCGGAAGCGTATTTCACACCGAAGAAACCGTGAATATCCCGGATGCGTATTCGGATCCGAGATTCAACCCGGAAGTGGATAAGAAAACCGGCTATATCACCCGATCCATTCTGTGCATGCCGGTCAAAAACAAAAACGGTATGACCATCGGCGTGATTCAGGCGCTCAACAAAATCGGAGGACCGTTCACGGATATTGACGAGCGGCGTCTGATGGCATTTTCCGCACAGGCTTCTATCGCATTGGAAAATGCGAAACTGTTCGAAGAAATAAACAATGTCAAAAATTGCAATGAGATCATGATCGAAAGTATGAATACCGGCAATATTTCATTGGACGCGGATAAAAACAGTGTCAGCTGCAATGCCGCAGCGCTCAGAATATCTCAGGAACACCCGGATGATGTTCAGGAAACTTCTGTTGTGCCGACACCTATCCGGGATACCTTGTTTCACAATAATCTGTGGATTGCGGAACATGTGGAACGGGTGATGAAAAGCGGAGTGGCGGATCAGGTGATCGATACGGATATTATCTTGAACAACGGACGCGTGCCGGTCAATCTGGCAATTGTGCCTCTGATCAGTGTTCAGAAAGAATTTATCGGCTCTTTGCTGATTTTGGAAGACATTACCAGCGAAAAACGCCTCAGAAGCACGATAGCCCGATATATGACCAAAGAAGTTGCTGAAAAGCTTCTGGAAAGCGGTGAAGCTGCTCTGGGCGGTCAGTCCCATGAAGCAACGGTCATGTTTTCGGATATCCGCAACTTTACCAGTATTACGGAAAGCATCGGCGCTCAGGGAACCGTATCTCTGCTCAACGAATACCTGAGCCTGATGGTAGATATTATCTTCCGATACGAAGGCATTTTGGATAAATATATCGGCGACGCGATCATGGCGGTATACGGAGCGCCATTTTCCACCGGCGAAGATCCGGACCGCGCGGTGAAAAGTGCGATAGACATGATGACCGTGCTGAGAGAATTCAATAACAAACGCATGTCTGAAGGCAAATTTCCCCTGAATATCGGCATCGGCATCAACAGCGATGAGGTCATTTCCGGTAATATCGGCTCAATGAAGCGTATGGACTATACAGTGATCGGAGATGGTGTAAATCTGGCATCCCGGCTGGAAGGCGCGAACAAAGTCTATGGAACGCAGATACTCATCAGCGAATTTACTTACAACGGCTTAAAAAACGGATTCAGATGCCGGGAAATTGACAAAATCCGGGTCAAGGGCAAACACCATCCTGTCAGTGTCTATGAAGTGCTGGATTATCACAATGACCGGTCATTTCCGAATCTCGACAGCATTTTGGATATATTTGCCGAAGGATTGTTTTTTTATCGGCGTCAGCAATGGAAAAAAGCCATCCGATGTTTCGAACAGGCAATAAAACTGAACCCCGAAGATACGGTATCAAGATTGTTTTCGGAGCGATGCAGAAAATTGATTGAAAACCCTCCGGGAGAGGGGTGGGACAGTGTATGGATTATGGAAAGCAAATAAACCGTCTGCATACGGTGCAGGCAGATATGTTCCCGTCTCTGATTATGGGAACGTTTATGATGGTTACCTCAATAACCGTCTTTTTTATTACGATATTTTTCAGTGAAACTCTGAAGTTCAACGGCTCGCAGATCGGATTGCTGTTTTCGCTTCATGCCCTGACCGGGATGTTTGCCGCGCTGCCCGCAGGAATCAGCAATGACCGGATCACCAGCCGCATTCTGATTATTATCAGCCTGATGCTGCAAACCGTCAGCTTTGTTCTGATGAGCATGGTCAGATCATTCTGGCTGTTTCTGCCGGTATTTTTCCTCTGGTCTTTATCCTCATGGCTGTTTCGGTGGAGCATGGATACCCAGTTTCTGAAAACCGCAGCCTCGGAAGAGGTCGGCTCCCGAATCGGATTTTATCAAGCATTGCGCTTTGTCGGTCTGACCATCGGTACGATTTTTTCAGGATATTCGATTGCCACTCTCGATTTCGAAACAACGCTGATGGCTGTGGGTGGAGTCTGTCTGCTGCTTGCAATTCCTTCGGCATACCTCAAATCCACGAAGGTATCCAAAGTCGAATTTTCGCAATACAAAGCGGATTTTTCGGATCGGAAAGTGATTCTGTTCGCGCTGTGGCTGCTGCTCTTTGCCAGTCATTGGGGAGCGGAACAGACGTCTTACGGATTGTTTCTGAAAAAAAATCTGCATCTGACCATGACGCAGATGGGCTGGTACACAGCTGCCGAATTTGCGGCAATCATCATCACCGTTATTATTGCCGGCGATCTGATCGGCAGAAACGGAAATGCCCGCAGAATCGCTCTGTTCGGACTCTTTGCATCGGGCGTGGGACATATCGGCATGATTGTTCCGTTCATTCCCGTATCCGTATCCTTTCGGATTCTTCACGGATTCGGCGATGGCTGTATGACGCTGGTGATGTTTTACGGCATCACGAAATTGTTTTCCATTGAGCATATCGGCGGAAACGGCGGCATGATCAACCTTGCCACCATGATCGGCTATATTATCGGCTCTCTGATCTACGGACAGATGGGAGAATACTGGGGATATGCCTATCCGTTATGGATTAGTGGCGTACTCACGGTGTTGCTGACGCTTCCTCTGCTGTCTTATCATAAATCGGAAAGGACGGCAAAATTATGACCCCCGATGACGGTGTTCCCGGCGGTGTGTATCTGTGTCAGATCAGCGAGACGATTTCCTGCGGCGCGTGCTGCGGGCTTTATAATGTCGCTGATCTGTCATTCGATCACCTGAGCGCCATGCTGCGCTATCGGACGGAAACATTTGCCCGAGTTCCCAGAACGATGGACGCGATTCTGGCATTCAAAGCGCATATCGAAGAAAAAGAAAATCAGAACCGCCCTTTTCCCGATTTTCATCATTGTCCGTATATCGGACTGATCGGAGAAAATTTCGCCAGAGTCGGCTGTCTGCTGCATCCTCTGGGTGTCGGAAATCAGGGAATAGATTTCAGAGGCTTGAGCTATCACGGCGGTCTTGCCTGCGGCATGTATTTTTGCCCTTCATACCGGATTTTGTCCGAGCCGTACAAAAAACTGATCCGAGAATCAGCATACAACTGGTACAGCTACGGACTGATGATCGGTGAAGCCAATTCTCTGATCGAGGAGAAGATTTATTCGCCGATGTTCGAAGCAACGCGGAAGATATCGTCTTCCTGATCTCCGGTATGGCAGACTCCGAATATTTTCTGGCGCAACAGACTGCTAAAATATTTATACCACCCAGACCGTAAATTTTTTTCCTCCATATACTACCTCGTGTCCGACTCTGCCCATAAAAAATGCCTCGACCATCGAAAGCCCTCTTCGCCCGACAACAATCGTGCCATAAGCGCCCTCTTCGGCTTCTTTAACAATGGCATCGGAGCGGCTGTACACACCGGGAATAATTTTCTCGGATATTTTTTCAGCATCGAACCCAGAGCTTATCAGCTTGTTTTTTATCTCCTGAAACAATCGCGCCACTTTTACCTTGAAAGCTTCGATACAGTTGGCAGATATTTCAGGTTCCGGAATTTCCGGCATATTGACAGCAGGAATGTTGAAGCTCACGGATTCCAAACCGATGATGGCATGAAAAATACAGACCTCATATCCATGCCCGCCCAGCATCGAGGCAGCAAATTCGACTGCTTTCATCGAGCAGGGGGAAGCATCCACTGCCAGTAAAACCTTTTTTGCCGGAGGCGCCTGCCCCACAATGATGATCGGAATAAAAGTCAATGATTGCAATAATTTGACAGCAACGCTGCCGAGGATGATACTGGTCAGCGCTCCCATTCCCCGCCGTCTCATAACAACCGCGCTGTAACCGTTTTTGGCTTCCTCGATGATGTCTCTGGCAACCCCGTCTTCCAGAGGATGGAACCTGATTT
>CAZMDM010000395.1:0-3341 GCA_964564775.1 uncultured Desulfonema sp.
TCGGTGTTCCGTCAGTACGGATAATTTTCCATTCATATCCGTCAAGCTTTTGTCTTCTATGTTCGGTAACCGAAATACCGAGAAGCAGCTCGGATTCCGGATTGACGGCGATCAGATTTCCGTGGGCAGCGGTAACACTGACTCCTACCGGAAACGATTCGAACAGCACGCTGTATTGTTCCAGAATGAGTCGAAGAAGTTTCTGCGCGTGCTTGCGCATTTCCACTTCTTTGCTCAGACGCCTGTTCCACAACAGCGATATTCCTAAAACAATCCCGAAGATTCCGCCGACACCCAAAAACCATTGCCAGACCGTCTTCCATTCGGCAGCATATTGATAGCGGATCGGCATCTGTTTATGAAAAATTTCATCGTGTTCCTTCTGGGGAAGTGCATGAATTACTTTGTTGAGAATACTTGCCAATTCGGGAAAATCGCTTCGGACTGCAAATCTGAATAAAAAATCCTCGGCTTCGGACGAACCCGCTATTTTCAGGTTGACAATCTGATTTTTCTGAATATTGTATCCGACAACCGGCAGAGCGCCGACAAACACATCTGTTATTCCGTCCGAAACTGCCTTTAAAGCATCGGAGGGTTTGTCATAGGTATAAAGTTCGATTCCCGGATATTTGGCAGACAGGTAACTGTGAATCGGGACATTTTTCACTACCGAAACTTTCAGTCCTTCCAAATCTCTTTCATTTCTGTAAAAAGGTCCGCCTATCCGGTTGACAATCACCCATGGCAGTGAAAAGCAGGGTTCTGTAAGATTCAGAAACTTATCCTGCTGAATATCCATGAAAGCCGGAAACATATCTGTCTGCCGTGTTTTCATCTGTTCAGGCAGTTCGGACAAAGAAGCAAAAACCGGCTCGAAGCTTATGCCCGTAACTTTTCCGAACAAATCGAGGTAATCGGGAATAATCCCCTGAAAATGCCCGTCTTCCGTAAGAAACATCAAAGGCGGAAATACGGCGGGAATGGCGATTCTGACGGTTTTGTGACTGTTCAGCCATATTTTTTCTGACTCGGTCAGCCGGATAAGATGAGAATTTTTTTTAGCATGGTCCACTTCGCTGCCGACACGGATCACAGGGGATTGTGTTTCAGCATGACTCACGCAGACAGCAGAACTTCCCGCAAGGATGCTGATCAAGACAATGACAAGTCGGATTTTCAGGAATTTCATTGAACTGTACCTCTTGTTATGCCTGAAAAACGATAGTCTGCGGTTCATAATCTATCGGATTTCAAAATATTTTCAAGATATTCAGACAGGGGAAAACTTTTTTAATTCCGCCAGTGTCGCGCCCCATCCCCCGGCATCGGGCGGAGCATCTTTGAATGAAACCACATTCCGATTCTTTTTCAAAATCCCGGATACCCGCTCTTTCAGAAAGCCCTGCCCTTTGCCATGAATGATTCTTACCGAGAAAATGCCTTTCTCAATGCAGGCTTCGATATAATCTTGCAAAAGATCAGGAATTTCTTTGGGCTTGAAATGATGCAGATCGAGAACATCCTCGATAGCTAACATCACAGCATCGTCATTTTCGTCAGATATCATCGTATTCACTTTCTTTCATGCTAAAACAGATTCGATAATATAGCATAAACCGATTTTGAAAACAAAGCGCGATTGACTTTGATGGATATTTTTGATATATACTTGTATTATTGAATAAAAAAATACACTTCAAAGGTGAGGCATGAAAAGCGGCAGAATCATCACAGAAGACAAGGATATCAGAGAGATTCTCAGCAGATGCAAGACTGTGGCAGTGGTCGGGATAAGTCCTAAAAAAGACAGAGATTCCCATCGGGTGGCAGAATATCTGAAAACTCACGGCTACACGATCATTCCCATCCGCCCCGCGCAGGAAGAAATTCTGGGTGAAAAAGCCTATGCGACATTGGATAGCGTCAACACAGCTGTGGATATCGTGAATGTATTCAGAAAATCGGACCAGATCATGCCTCATGCACAGGAGGCTCTGCGCCTGAAACCCAAAGTATTCTGGATGCAGTTGGGCATCGAGAACCATGAAGCTGCCAAGGTTCTTACAGATGCGGGCATTGATGTGATTATGAATCAGTGTATCAAGGTAGAACATGCAAGACTCTTCACGTAAATCCTCTTACCGAGAAAAACGCAATGCTGCGAAATCGCCCTGCCATTGCTGTGGAGCAGACGCGCCGTTTTGCTGGAGATGCCGGTGCGGTTTTTCGATGTGTCAGGAATGTATGGAAGAAAATTTCTGGGGAATGTCCTGTAACGGCATTACATGGCAATGCACGGACTGTCATCGGGAAAACGGACTCGGCAATCAGTAGAGATTTGATGATCCTGTTTCTGATTTTCATTGCAAATCTCTTATTTTTTGCATAAAATTATTTAATCGGTATCATTGAAATTCAGAGCAATCTTTAGGAGAATAAGGGATGAAACTGCAAAAAACAGTATGGACGGCGCTGGTCTGGATGATGGTAATCGGCTTTTTTTCTGCAACCGCGTTGGCTATCGAAGGAAAAAGCACGGAAGTTTTCTTCAAACGGGGAACGGAATGGCTTGAAAAAGGTGAATATGACAAGGCAATTGTGGATTTCAACATGGCTATCGAACTGGAACCCAAACTCGCGGTTGCCTATTTCAATCGCGGTCTGGCATGGAGTGGCAAGGGCAGCTATGAAAAAGCTGTTGCGGATTACAACAAAGCCATCGAACTCAGAAGCGATTATGCCGAAGCCTATAACAATCGGGGCGTTGCTTACTCTGCCAAAGGGGAACTCGACAAAGCTCTCTCGGATTACAACAAAGCCATCAGCATCAGGGCGGACTATGCCGAGGCATATAATAACCGGGGACTGCTCCGGGACAAGATGAATGATGCGGATAACGCAATTGCCGATTATTCCAAAGCCCTTGAAAACAATTCAAAATTATATCAGGCATACAACAATCGCGGTCAGGCATGGGTGAAGAAAAACGAGTTCGACAAAGCCATCGCTGATTTCGGCAAAGCGTTATCGCTGAATCCCAATTATGCCGAAGCCTATTATAATCGCGGAAATACATGGGATGAGAAAAACGAGGCGGATAAAGCCATCAGCGATTATAACAAGGCAATGGAACTCTCGCCTTAGCTTACGCAGTCCGTGCTGTACAACCGGGGAATTGTCTGGTTTAAAAAAGGCACTATGAATTCGGCAATCGAAGATTTTTCAAAAGTGATTGATAAAAACACGGCTCATGCACATGCGTATTACAATCGGGGAATTGCCTGTATCAAAAATGTCTAGGTGCAAAAACCAATTGATGCTTTCAGCAAAGCAATAGA
>CAZMDM010000396.1:0-5601 GCA_964564775.1 uncultured Desulfonema sp.
CGCCATCGCAATCATCAACCGCTGCTGCATTCCGCCGGAAAGCTGATACGGATATGCGTTCATCCGCTCTGCTGCATCGGAAATACCGACTTTTTTCAGCCAATTTTCGGAAATCCGATACGCTTCTTTTCTGCGGATATCCGAATGCAGCATCAACGCTTCTGCCATTTGATCTCCGATCCGGTGCAGCGGAGACAATGCAGACATCGGCTCCTGAAAGATCATGGAAATCTCTTTGCCGCGTATGTTTCGCAGGGCTTTGACACCGAGAGCCAACAAATCCTGCCCATTGAACAGAATTTTGCCCCGACTGATTTTCCCCGGCGGACACGGAATCAGCCTTAAAATACTCAACGCGGTAACCGACTTGCCGCAGCCCGATTCTCCGACAAGCCCGACAATTTCTCCCTTGTGAATCTGAAACGATACCTCATCTACGGCAATAAATCTGCCCTCATCCGTATCGAATCCGACACAAAGTTCCTGAATATCCAGCAGAATCACTCAGTCCCCGATCATTTTTTCAGCAAGCGTTGTAAAGGCTTCTTCGACTCCCATGCCAGTTTTCGCGCTGGTTCGGATCACAGTAAAGCCTTTTGCAGCAAGATCATCTATGGTTCTACTCTCAATTTCCCATTCATCCTCGATATCAGCTTTGTTGAATACCAAGATAAACGGAATCTTTCCAACAGCTTCCTCTGCCCGCTCTTTGAGAACAAAAGCAGTATCCAGCGTGTTTTTACGCGTTCCGTCTATGACGAGAAAGTAGCCGGATGCACCTCTCAGATACGAGGTTCTTACCTTCTGAAATTCATCTTCGCCATAGATATCCCATAACAGCATTTCCACATCTTTACCCTTGACGTTGGCTTCTTTTTTATCGATTTTAACGCCGACAGTCGTGAGATATTTATCGGAAAAAATACTTTTGACAAATCTCTGCACCAAAGATGTTTTGCCTACGGAGAACGCACCTAACATACATATTTTCTTTTTAATCATGATAATTCCCCTCCGAAAATGTTCCCCCTGTTCCTGATCAATGAAAATAGCAAAATAACGAAAATTATGCAAAGCTTATTCATACGATTTTTCGATTCTGGAATCTCCAATATTCTTACGAGTTACGCAGTTGAAAAACGGAGTTGAAAATGTTATGTTATTTTTTATGAATCCTCCGAAATGTAATGAATATGATTATATCAATTTTTTGACAGCGGCACCGAAAGTTTTCAGTTGTACCGAAGCTGAAAAAGTACAACCGGATTATGAATGCGGTCCGTCGCATATTGGACACAAAGAAGAATTGGAGACTTTACTTTCTTGGAATTTTCAGTCGTTCACAACA
Source organism: uncultured Desulfonema sp. (assembly GCA_964564775.1). GTDB lineage: Bacteria > Desulfobacterota > Desulfobacteria > Desulfobacterales > DYRC01 > DYRC01. The sequence continues at coordinate 1,349 of CAZMDM010000396.1, forward strand.
GTTAAACTCTCAACCGTTTAGAGTATAGAAGGGATAGTTTGGATGATTGACAGATTTTCCTATCATAAATAGTTTTTATTTAATTCAAAACAATATCTTACTCTTGAATCTTTCATCAGATGTGAACAGGTGTTCAATGCGGTATCGGCATATCGTGTCCCAACTGACTCTGAATAACCTTGACAAACAGGAATCGAAGAGATGATTGTTACGGGTGATTTCGGGAATAAGGTAAATCAAAAGAGATCATCCGAACCGAAGAAAGCTCCTCGGCTCGGATATCCTTCAGAAATTAACGATAGGATTTTCTCAGCACTTTTTTATCCAGCTTGCCTACGCTGGTTTTTGGAATAAAATCAACAATTTCATAGCGATCTGGCACGCCGTATTTGGGAAGTTTGCCCTGATCCGCAGCATTTTTCATAAACTGCTTCAGATCATCCGGCGTTGTTTTATCTTTGAACTCCGGCTTCAACACTACCAGCATCAGAGGACGCTCTCCCCATTTTTCATCGGGAATGCCGATAGCAGCGGATTCCAGCACTGCCTGATGCTGGCTGATGAGGTTTTCCAAATCCAGAGAAGACACCCATTCGCCGCCGCTTTTGATCACATCTTTGATGCGGTCTGTAATCTGAAGATAGCCCGCAGGATCGATATATCCCACATCTCCAGTATGCAGCCACCCGTTCTGCCACAAATCTTTGGTTTTGTCGGGCGATTTGAAATATCCCTGAGTCAGCCACGGCGCTCGCAGCAGAACCTCGCCTGTGGATACGCCGTCATGCGGCAGAGGTTTGTCATCTGCATCTGCAGTCATAATATCTACCAACGGAATCGGCATTCCGGTTTTGATCACGATATCCAGTTTTTTGTCATCATCCCAATCGAACATCTCGGGTTTCAGTGTTGCCAGACTGATGATCGGGCAAGTTTCGGACATGCCGTAGCCCGTATAAATTTCAATGCCGATGTCTTTGGCCATTTTGGCAAGCCCCTTGGAAAGACGGGCGCCGCCGATAATCACTTTCCATTTGGATAAATCTACATCTTTGACTGCGGGGCTGGTCAGAAGCATCTGCAAAATAGTCGGAACACAATGAGAGAATGTAACGTTTTCAGTCTTGATCAGCTTGAGAAGCATGGGCGGTTCGTATTTGCCGGGATAAACCTGTTTGACGCCCAGAAGCGTTGCCAGATACGGAACACCCCATGCATGAACGTGAAACATCGGCGTAATCGGCAGATACACATCATTCGAGCGGAATCGTCCGATGGTCTCGTAACCGCCGATGGCAACACCTACGGAAAGCGTATGCAGCACCAACTGCCGATGGGTGAAATACACACCTTTGGGGTCGCCGGTCGTGCCGGTGGTGTAAAATGTTGTGGCTTTGGTATTTTCGTCCAAATCCGGAAAATCGTATTCCGCAGAAGCTTTTGCCAGCATGTCTTCATATACGCAGTCAAAGCTGACTTTGCTCTGCGGCACACCGCCGTCTTCGGCAATTACAACAATCTTTCTGACAGTGGTCAGTTTTTCACGGATGGTTTCAAGAATGGGAAGAAAATCAGAGTTGATGATGATGATTTTGGCTTCGGCATGGTTAATTGTATAAACGATCTGTTCTCCTGAAAGGCGCCAGTTCACGGTCTGAAGCACCGCGCCCATCATCGGAACACCGAAAAAGCATTCCAGATAACGGTTGCTGTCATAGTCGAACATAGCGACCGTATCCCCGAATCCGATGCCTAATCCCGAAAGACCGTTTGCCAATTGATGGATGCGTCGATTCAAATCTTTGTAAGTGTAACGAAGCTTGTCCCGATAGACAATTTCCTGATTCGGAGAGTAGATCAGAGGAGTTTTGAGCAGTTGTTTGAGAATCAGGGGGTACTGATAATTTTCGCCGAGCTGATAGACTTTCTGTGCCATATACTTTCTCCATTGTGTTTTAGATTTTGACTAATGTTATTTAATTGAAGCTAAAAGTCAAGAGATTTAAGATGAATCGGAAGAAAAATTCCATTTCGTGTCTGAATGTTATGTGAAAGCTGAGAGATATTCAGTGCATAAACAAAATATTTAGATATTCGGACTCGATTTATATCAGGAGATTTCGGCAGGATGAGAGTTTCGAGATTTCCTCATAAAATCAGGAATAAAATGCAGCAAAATCTTATAATGCCATCACATCTACTGCCACTATCAGTTTGTGAGAACCGCCACCCCAGATCACGCCTTTGACCGGTGTTACATCTCCGTAATCTCTTCCCCACGCTACTGTGATATGCCGCTCCCCCGGAATCATATTGTTCGTAGGATCAAGATCAATCCACCCATAGCCGGGAACATAAATAGAAAGCCATGCGTGAGAAGCATCTGCGCCAACCATTTTGGGTTTTCCGGGCGGAGGAATCGTTTCCAGATATCCGCTCACATATCTTGCCGCAAGCCCGATAGAGCGCAGACACGCAATCTGAAGATGGGCAAAATCCTGACATACGCCCTTTTTGTTTTCGAAAACTTCGTCAAGCGGCGTTCCGATAACGGTTGCATTTTTTTCATATTTGAATTCTTTGAAAATTCTTTCCGTAAGCTCTGTGGCTGCCTCAAGAACAGGACGCATCGGATAAAACGATATTTTTGTGTATTCTGCAAACTTCGGCAATAAATCGATAAATGAAGACGAAAACAGATATTTGCACGCATCCAAATCTTCTTTTGTCTGATGCTCATAAATGGCGTCTCTGACATCTTCCCAAGGCGGCGTCAAAGCCAAAACTGGCACGGCATAAGCAGATGTATTCAGAATGCTTTCTGAAATGATTTCAAGTTTCTGATGCGGCTGCTGTACCATGAAATGATGAACATGATTGCCGAAATAATCTGTTCTGATATCAAGGCTTGATGGCTGAGGTGTGATGCTGATATTTCGCATTTCACAAAACTGTCGATCCGTATCTCGAGGAAAAAGGCACAGACGATTTTGAGAAAGAGCGGCTTCTTCGCTGTACTCATACACAGTCTTATGAATAACCTTGTATTTCATGGAGTTCCTTCTTCAAAGCTCAGAGAGGTGAAATGCTGCACGGTCGGTATCCGGCTGAGATAATGCTGAGTAATCTGCTGAGAAAAATCCCATACACCGCTTTCGACCGCACTCAAAATATCGTTGAGTTTTTCCCGTACGCCTTTTTCATCGGGTTCGCATATTGCAGTAAAGTCCGCAAGCCGTACGGGGGTAAGAATACCCAGCAAAATCCGTTCCTCCGGCGAACTGTATTTTCTGATGCCGCTTCTCGGCAGCATGTCCACATGCTCGGACAATGCCGCAAGCTGAAATGCCAGAGATCTCGGATTGATCTCGTCTGCCAAAAGAAGGTCCATTGCTGGAGCTACTTGCAGATAAGTGCGATATCGGGAGCGATAGGTCATGGAACTGTCTGCCACTTCAAGCAGCGCATCGAGCATGGCATTGGTATCCTCGACCGGCTGTACCACCGCGCTTTTAATCATATCGATAACGCCATTTGCTCTGGCAATACGCCTGCCCATGTCCATAAAACGCCATCCCAAGCCGCGCGTCATGCTTTCCATTGCCAGTCCACTGAACGCAGACAGCATGATTAAAACTTCGCTCATCATGTCATACGTTTCGCTGATCTGAATCCATTGAACCCCGTCCGGTCGTATCAGCATTCGCTCAAGCCGCGTCAGCACCCGCCATGAATCAGGAGATAGGCGATCTCTGACGCTTGTGGCAGTGCGATATACCTGCTTCATTATGGAGATCAGGCTTGACTGCCGGGTTGCGTCAAATACAGATTTCAGCAATTCTTCCTGCATTTCAAAAAGATTCAGATTGTTATCGTCTTTCATCTTTTCAAGAGAAACCAGTTCCCTGTCCGCAGCCATTTTCAACAGCACAGGCAGTTCTGGCATATCCAAAAAATGCACTTCGCCCGAAAGCCGCTTCAAAATACTTCTCTGCAATCGTATCCGATTTTCTGCCCGTTCTAGATAACGCCCCAGCCAGAGCAGGTTATCTGCCACACGACTCGGCAGATCGCCGCTGCGCTGAATTTCTACGGCTCTGTCCATGCGCCCCATCAGGCTGATCTGCTCAACCGGACCGTCTGACAACACCCATATATCTTTGCTTAACGCATCTTCTCCGCCGGACAGGATCAGCGAATCAACGTCATCAGAAACTCTTGCCAATCCCCCGGGCATGACCTGAAAACCGTTC
>CAZMDM010000397.1:0-9109 GCA_964564775.1 uncultured Desulfonema sp.
ACTCACCTTACGCAGTAATTTGATCTGTCTGTGTACAAACGGCTTGAAATGCGTATTTTTCCTCAGAGCGGAAAGAGCAGACAGAGAATCCGCGGATCTGCGGAAAATCAGAGCCTTTGAAAATTACTGCGTAAGGTGAGATATTAAACTGTTATTAAATTTTTTCAACTGCGTAAGGTGATATCCTCAAATGGAAAAATCCGAATGTTGCGAAAAGAGCCAAAGAATATCATACGGCATTGGGACGAAATTCAAAGCATTCGATTGAATGCCTCTTGTTATTTGCCGAACGGACATTTTGGAAAAGAACAGCTTTTGCATTCCAGACAAAATGCGCCGTGTCCCATCACTGCCAAATCCGAGCGGGTAATGGGAATATTTGCCAGCAGACGCGGCACCAGCAGATCGAAGCTGGTGGTTTTGAAGAACAACGCGCATGCCGGAACACCGATGATCTGAACATTTCCGATATGTGCCAGCAGCGTCATAGCTCCGGGCAGAATCGGCGCGCCGTAGAGCATATCCGAAGCTCCCGCGTCTGACAAGCCCTGACGGGTAAGATCATCCGGGTCAACAGAAAGTCCGGCAGTTGTTACGATCAGATCCGCACCCGCGTTCAGCAGTTCTCTGATTCCCGAAGAAATCGCATCTCGTTCATCCGGCACGATTTTTGAGTGAACCACTCTGCATCCGAGCTTTTCCGTTTTGGCGCGAATAATCGGAATAAAGCGATCCTGTATCAAGCCTAAAAACACTTCGGTTCCCGTAACCAGAATCCCGACCTTTGCTTTTCTGAGCGGATTTACCTGAAACAACGGAGCTTGCTCGATCACCTGCATGGCTTTTTCGAAAATTACTTTGGGAAGATACAATGGGATTGCGCGGGTTCCGGCAAACTGACGTCCTTCGCTAATCAGCGAATAACTTTTCCGGGTCGCGCACATCACGCCGGGAATATTGTTGAAAGCTTCCAATTGCTTGTGATTCACGAGAATCAAGCCATCGGTGAGCGCTTTGAAATTCACTTTGCCTTCGATAGGCTGCTCCGTGTAGCCCACATTCTGCCCTGCCATTGCTTTTGCAAAAGCCAGTGCGGCATCATTTTCATGTATCCAGTCATCCCCCAAAGATTTGTCGCCTTCCACATAGAGATGATGTTTTCCCATCCGGTGAAGCTGACACAAATCACCGGATTCGATCACATGACCTTTTCGGAATGCGGGTCCTTTGCGCTCGCCGGGAATGATCTCGGTCATATCATGAACAGAAGCTTGTCCCACAGCCTGTTCCGAAGGCACTGCGCGAAGAGGAGATTCAAATACTGCGTTTTCGGAAGAAGGAATAATATACGGAGATTGTCCCTGACATCCCCGGCATATCCGTCCATGTTCTTTGGGATATGCTTCACCGCACAACCGACAAGTATCAATCGCGCCTTTATGACGCTTCTGAAGATACTTCGGCTGAATGCGAATATTCTGAAAACTGCATAATGATGCACCTGCCTCGCGAATCTGCGCTATGAGCAGTGCGCCGTCCTGTTCTTTCTTGGGAACAAGCTTGTAAAACCATTCTCTGATTGCCGGAAACGCTTCTGTTTTTTTCGGATCGACAAATACCCGGATGCCGTCTCCCTGATATTTGTCATACAAAGACAGGGCATAGCGTCCGAGGTGAAAGACTTTCAGCCAGCCGTTGCCGGTGGTACAGGGGGTCAGCATCTGAATCGCATCGGGAAGGCAATTGGCTGTTTCGCTGATGGCATCGAATAAAATATGGTCTGGCAGTTTCCGCAATGCGAAATCTACCATGAATCCTCCCAAGATGACCCCGGGTGCAGCATAGCCGTGAAAGGATTTTGCCATATCATGAAATTCATCGAAAGAATATTCTCCGATACCCCTATCGTTGTTGGTTTGAAAAGCCGGTTCGGACATGCGTTACTTTTTTCCTTTTTTATGCTAAAATTAACATATCATTGTATATAAAATAAAGTATAGGTATTGTCAAACAATTCAGGTGTCGGGGAGTTCTTCACTGGTTCTGCACAGTTCTGCAAAAAAAACTTGACGTTGATTTTTTTCAGATGATATAAAAGAGAGTTTTTTATTTCGGTTTATCCTTGCTCCGATAAAATCGGGGCTTAATATCCGCAAGGAGGATTTAATGAGACGGTACGAAACAGTCATTATTGTTGATCCCGATCTTTCAGACGATGTGCGCCTGCCGCTGTTTGACAAGTTCAGGGAACTCATTCCCCAGCAGGAAGGCGAGGTGATCGCTTTCGATGAATGGGGGGTTCAGAGATTGGCATATAACATCGGAAAAAAGACTCGGGGATTTTATATCCGAATGGACTACTGCGGTTCCGGCAAAACGGTCAATGAGCTTGAGCGTATGTGTCGGCTGGATGATAAGATATTGAAATATCTTACAGTATTGCTGGAAGAAGACACCACTCCGGAAAAAGTCAGAGAAGATCTGATCCGCAAAGCCGAAGCCAAAGCCAAACCGCCGGTTTCGGATGAAGCGCCTGCAGAATCTGATGAGGCGGAAGTTTCGGAAGCTGGTGCCGATGTGCCTGAATCCGAACAAGAGCCTGATGAACCTGACAATGATACTGACGCCGAAAATAACGATTCCGGCGAACACGAGGAGGAATAGTCCATGACACCTACGACACCTGCAACTGCCAATGGCAGAAAACAAGTTAAAAAGCGTAAAATTTTTCATCGGCGCAAGGTATGCCGCTTTTGTGCGGATTCTTCCATCGTGATTGATTATAAGGATTCAAAATCATTGAGGTATTTTATAACAGAACGCGGTAAGATCATTCCCCGCCGTATTTCCGGTACTTGTGCCAAACACCAGAGGGCGCTGACAATCGCGATCAAACGTGCTAGAACGATTGCTCTGTTGCCGTTTGTCGGCAGTATGGAAAACTGAGAGCATGTCTTTTGCCGTCAGGAATATTGCAGAAATTTCCATCGGGGTTGCTCTGATCCTTTCGCTGTTCATGTTGTCGGCATATCTGCCGGTGATCGGATTTTTCTGTGTATTGTCTGTTCCTTCGGCAGTGGTATTTTATCGGATCAAGCTCGACAGGGAAAAAAGCGCTGTCATGTCTGTTATCTGTCTGTTTTTTATATTTATTCTGATAGGATTCGGGATAGACATGATTTTTTTCATAGGACTGATAATCATCGGCTATACCTTAGCCGAATTGATGACGCGGGAGATTCCGGTGGAAAAAACCATCGGCTATTCGAGTGCTGTTTCTCTGTCCGCAGGATGCGCAGGACTGATAGTGTATGCGGATATTTCCGGCAAAACCCTGAGAGAGCTTTTATCGGATTATGTCCGGCAAAGTCTGGAACAAAGTCTTCGCCTGTATAAAGAAATGAAAATGCCTGAAGACAGTATTGCGATGATTTCTCAATCATTGGATACGCTTCAGTTGATACTGACGGGAATTACGCCGGCGATAGCGATTTCGATGACATTGGCAATGGCATGGATGACGCTGATTTGCATAAAGCCGGTGCTTCTCCGTTTCGGATTGTTTTATCCGAATTACGGCAGTCTGAGCTTATGGAAAGCTCCCGATCATCTGGTCTGGGCGGTGATTGTCTGCGGAGCATCACTTCTGATTCCCGACAAAGCTGTCAGGATCATCGCGTTAAACGGCATCATTATCCTGATGACAATTTATTTTTTCGGAGGAATTGCCATTGTGTCGTATTTTTTTGAGAAAAAGCAGTTTCCTCTGATGCTGAGAGTATTTTTATACAGCCTTATTGCCCTTCAGCAGATTTTTCTACTTCTGGTGATCGGACTCGGTTTTTCCGATCTGTGGTTTGATTTCAGGAAAACCGCCGGTGAAGGGCAGGAAAAGTGAAGAGTGAAAAGTGGGAAGTGAAACATACTTACCACCTGACACTTACCACCTAACACGTAAAGGAGTAAAAAATCATGAGAGTGATTTTGAAAGAAACTATAGAGTCTTTGGGCATTATCGGTTCCGAAGTGGAAGTAAAAAAAGGATATGCCCGCAATTATCTGCTGCCTCAGAGCAAAGCGGTTTTGGCAACAGATCAGAATCGCAAACTTTTGGAGAAAGAGCGTGTCAGATTCGAGCTTCAGATTGCCAAAGAAAAAGAACATGCCGAAGAAATGGCAAAACGCATCGAAGGTGTGAAATGCACCCTCAAAGGCAAAGTGATCGAAGAAAACAAGCTTTACGGTTCTGTAACCGTGCGGGATATTCAGGCAGCGCTGGCGGCTCAGGGTATCGAAGTGGAAAAGAATATGATTCTGCTGTCCGATCCGATCAAAACACTCGGAACCTATCCGATTCCGATCCGGGTCTATAAGGGTGTCAAACCTCAGATTATCGTAGAGGTAGTTCCCGAATAATCCGATTTCTTCAGCCGGGAGATATATTTTTCCCGGCATCTCAAAGGCTTATATCTATGGCGCGCAAACCTTCCAAAGTCATTCAGGATTCCTCTTTTTTAAAGCTGCTGCCTCAAAATACGGAAGCAGAGGAATCTCTGTTTGCCTCTGTATTATTGGATAATGATGTGTTATCAGATATTATAGAAATTATTACTCCTCATGATTTTTACAAAACATCCCATCAGAAAATTTTTGAAGCGATACTTGATCTTTTTCAGAGAAATGAGCCCATAGACCTTATTACACTTGCAAACATTCTGAAAAAAAAAGGATATCTTGAAGATATCGGCGGCGCAAGTTATCTGGCATGGCTGATGGATTCCCCTATGGCAATGAATCCGAAGAGTTATGCCAAGATTATTCGAGATAAAGCCTGTCTGCGCCGTCTGATCGAAAAATCGGGCGAAATTACCCGCCGATGTTTTGAGGACATGGAAGATGCTGAAGATATTATCGATTTTGCAGAGAATACAATTTTTCAGATTTCACAGGACAGGATTAAGCCGTCTTTTTATCATATCGGAAAACTGGTCGAATTCAGCATTGACAAACTCGAGGAACGTCAGGGCAGCAATGCGCTGGTTACAGGGGTTTCCACAGGGTACACTGATCTTGATCGGATGACCGCAGGGTTTCAGAACTCCGATCTGATTATTCTGGCGGCGAGACCGGCTATGGGAAAATGCTGTGAAGCCAACACCGAAATCGTCTTGGAAGACGGCAGTATCGCGACTATAGCAGAAATCTTTCAACGCAGATATGCGAGAGTTCTGACGCTGAATGAGAAATTGAAATTTCATATTACCGAGCCATCCGATATGATCGATGATGGGAAAAAGCCTGTATTCCGTCTGATTACGGATTCAGGGCGGTGTATAGAAACCACGCTGACACATCCGTTTCTGACGCAGAAAGGATGGAAATCGCTTGAAAAACTTCGGGCGGGCGATAAAATTGCCGTAGCCCGCAGGATAGAAATCTTCGGCAAAGAAGCTATGCGGGAGTGTGAGGTCAGACTGCTTGCCTATCTGGTCGGCGATGGCAATCTGAGCAATATCACTCCGGGATTTACCAACACCAATCCTCTTATTTCGGAAGATTTTACCAAATCTCTCGAAGAGTTTGGCGAAACCAGAGCAGATACTCTGACTTCATGGCTGAAAAGCCTCGGCATTTCTGGAAAAGATTCTCACAATAAATTTATCATACCTCCGATATTCAGACTGCCCCGCGATCTGCTTGCCCTATTTTTAAATCGCGTATTTGCCGCAGGCGGATGGGTATCCGAACTTCAAGGGCAGATGCAACTGAGCTATGCCAGCGTCAGTGAAAGATTAAGCAGACAAATACAACATCTGCTACTGCGTTTCGGGATTATATCAAAACTCGGAAAGCAGAGGGTAAATTATGCGGAAGCCATACGATGCTGCTGGCAGCTGGATATTTGCGATGAGCTTTCTGTAAAGACATTTATCGAAGAAATAGGAATATTTGCCACAAATACGGCTGATCTGCCCAAATATAAAAAATCCCCCAAACCCGCACAAAATGATATTTATTGGGATAAAATTGTTTCCATAGAATTTGCCGGTACCAAACAGGTCTATGATCTGACCATTCCTGATACGCATAATTTTGTAGGAAACGATATATGTGTTCATAATACATCGCTTGCGTTGAATATTGCCCGTAATGTGGCGATCAGTTCCGAACTTCCGGTGGCTGTTTTTTCTTTGGAAATGTCCAAAGAACAGTTGGTCATGCGAATGTTGTGCAGCGAAGCCAAAGTGGATTTCTCCAAACTGAGAGTGGGGTTTTTCAGCAATGAGGATTGGATCAAACTGACTGAAGCTGCGGGAACACTTTCCGAAGCTCCTATTTTTATTGATGATACTGCTAATATTTCCGTACTTGAAATAAAGGCAAAAGCCCGGCGTATCAAGGCGGAAAAGGGACTCGGATTGATTATGATTGATTATTTGCAGTTGATGAGAGGCAGAGCCGATGCGGAGCGAAGAGATTTGGAAATATCGGAAATTTCTCGATCCCTCAAAATTCTGGCAAAAGAACTCGATATTCCGGTGGTTGCTCTTTCCCAACTCAATCGGAAATTGGAGGAAAGAACAGATAAGAGACCGATTTTATCGGATTTACGCGAAAGTGGCGCGATTGAACAGGATAGTGACGTTGTTATGTTTATTTACCGTGATGAAGTATATCACAAAGAAGAAAACAATTCCAATGCCGGAAAAGCCGAACTCATCATTGCCAAACAGCGAAATGGTCCCATCGGAACCGTGCCTTTGACCTTCCTGAATGTCTATACCCGATTCGAAAATGCCGCAGGCGACTACGATATGGGAGATTGACAGATGTGGTTAAGTGCCAGGATAAACACCTAACACCTAACATCTTACATCTTACACTTTTCTTGCAGTTGCCGCGTCTTCCTTCATCGGAGGCATCTCATAATTGCCGTCTTTGAATAAAATGGCTTTGATCCATTTCAAGCCGAATCGCAGAAGCTCGATTTCGCTGTTTTTAATCTTTTCAAGGGTATCCTCATCCACAAAATAGCGATTCAGAAACGAGCTTTCGAAGACAAAGCGTTTGAATTTGTCAATGTCATAGCTGACCATGAAAAACATCTGCTTTGCCTGTTCGGTCAGCGTAATACTCGGGGGAAAAGAGCGTTTGAGAACCATCAGATCAGTCCAGTCCTGATTGATCTCATCATGGATGTCAACGCCCTGATCCGCACGCCATTCCCGGATAGTCCATACTTTGTCTTCCTCAAATCCCAGACAGTGCGGCTCATTGACAAAGAAATAAAATTCATCGTCATCCGAACCCATTTTGTGGCTCAAGGTGGCAACGCCCAGCGGATAATAGCGGCAGGCAGATGGTCTGTCCGTATAAACGATACACCCGTCAGCTCTGACAAACGGGCAGGGTTTATCCTCGTCATCCATCATTTTCATAACAACTACAGGAAGATTCGTTTTTTCAAGCAGTTGAACTTCGGTGTATATTGCCAGAAACTCAGCAGAACCCAGCCCGAGACGGTTTTTCAGGCGGAGGATATCATAAGGCGTCAGTGCGATATTGATTGCCCGGCAGCATTTCGTAAAGCACTTCACATCCTTATGGCATCTGAATTTGAACTGGCTGTTGGGTCCGTACTTTATCGGATCAATACCGGCTTTTTGTTCGGATTCGATCATCGGATTTCCTTTCGTAAAACTTCTTGCATGATGATAAATATAAGAATATCATTGTTCATGGTTTATGGCAATATTTAAATCCCGGCAGGGTGATCATGAACGAATATCCCAACATGCAGTCTGATTATATATTTTTTGTATATGGGCTTGTTTTTATTATTTTGTCTGCAATCTGTGCAGCCCGATTCAAGAAATATCACACTGCATGGCTGATGCTCGGTATATTCGGGTTGATGCACGGTATCGGCGTGTGGCTGGATATGTTTGTACTCAGTATCGGAAACGCTCCGCTCTTCGTATCTCTGCGGGTGGGGCTGACTCTGATCTCATTGCCGTTTCTGATCGGATTTGCCATAAAACCCGAATATCGGGCGGAAGATACGGATAAACGTCTGATTCTGATTTCGCTTCTGATTCTTATCCTATCGGATATGACAGATGATCTGGGGATGCCCGATTTCCGTTCTCATATATTGCGACTCTTTCTTGCCATTGTAACGGTGTATGCGGTGTGGCTGGATTACAGCCGTGTACGCATCAGAAAGCGCTATCTGATCGAAACGACTATTGCAGTGATTCTGTTGTCAGGATGGGGAGTTACGGAGTTTATCGGATATCAGAGAGATCTAGAAAGCAGAAATTATCTGCTGATCCGAACCCGGATTGCCGCAGCCTCTCTCAATCCCGACAGAATACGATCATTATCGGGAAGTCCTGCGGATACGGATACTCCGGCTCATATTCGCCTGACCGAACAGATTGCTAAGATCAGAGAAGCAAACCCGGATTGCCGATATGTCTATCTCATGGCTTTGAAAGATGAACATGTTATTTTTCTGGCTGATTCTGATCCTTACGGATCAACAGATTTCGAGCGGCCCGGTCGGATATATCATGAAGCTTCTTTGACATTGAAACAGGCGTTTTCAAATGCAATCCCTTTTGTCGAAGGACCTCTGTCCGATCAATGGGGGATATGGGTCAGTGGTCTGGTTCCGATCACGGATACCCAGTCACGGAAAGTTCTTGCGGTGCTGGGAATGGACATTGATGTCGCGGATTGGGGCAGAGTGATTGCCCGCCATCGTTTGATTCCCATTCTGATCACATTGCTGATTCTTGTCATTGTGCTTGTTTTTTTTGCTACCCATCAGAAACTTCAGCGATCCCGCAAAGATTGGAAAGATGTTTTCGAGGCAGTGGGACATCCGATGATTGTGATGGATATCGGGCATCATATCCTTGCTGCAAATCGTGCCACTGTCAGAACCATCGGTATGTCGTCTCAGGATATTCTGGGCAAAAAATGCTATGAAATATTTCATAATTCCGATCAGCCTCCCCGAGTCTGTCCTATGAGAACACTGTTGGAATCGGGAGATCTCACCCCTGTCGAAATGGAGATGGAGGCGGTCGGCAATAAGATA
>CAZMDM010000398.1:0-11460 GCA_964564775.1 uncultured Desulfonema sp.
CCACTGAGCCACAGTGGTCGCATAGCGATCTGGCAGATTATTCAGCTGACGAACGCGGCTGACAGGCAAGGGGGTATCTATTCCCAAAGATTCGGAAATAAATGCTGCAAGCAGTCGGAGTTCTTCAGGATTGTCGTTGAGTCACGGAATGAGCAGCGTGGTGATTTCCACAAAAATCCCCAGCGATTTCATCAGCTTCAGATTTTCTTTCACCTGATCGAGCTTTGCGCCGCAATAGTTTTTATAAAAATCATCGCTGAATGCCTTCAGATCGATATTTGCCGCATCCAGATAATGCCTGATTTTTTCCAATGCTTCCGAGCTCATGTATCCGTTACTGACAAAAACATTGTAAAGCCCTTTTTCATGAGCAATTTTCGCAGTATTGTATGCAAATTCGAAATAAATCGTAGGTTCTGTATAAGTATAAGAAATACTTTTGCATCCGTTTCTGATCGCATCTTCGACAATCTCCTGCGGCGTACAGGGCGAGCCGACAATCATGCCCCGGTCAAGCGGCATCTGGGAGATATCCGCGTTCTGGCAAAAGCGGCATCTGAAATTGCATCCGACCGCTGCAATCGAATAGGACTTACTGCCGGGGAAAAAGTGAAACAGCGGCTTTTTCTCGATAGGATCGATATTTCTTGCAATGATTTTGCCATAGTTCAGTGCATGGAGTCTGCCGTCTCTGTTTTCCCGAACATGGCATATTCCGCGTTTGCCGCTTCGAATCAGACAGTGATGGCGGCATAAACGACACCTGACGCTGTTGTCTTCCGATTGTTCATACAAATAGGCTTCCATGATCCGAATCCTCTCCTTCCCTGATTTTCCCATGTCTGAGAGCTATGGGCTATTCATCAATCATGCCGTAACATCAATTGATAAATCTCGAAGGAGATGGAATTCATATCATTTTTCATAAATATCATCCATTCGAGATTCTTGCTTTTATTGAAAGATATTTCAAGCCCGATTCAAAAGCCCCGAAGCCCTTTTCTCCGAGGCTTGAAGATTCTTCATACATACTATTTTTTATGACACTGTCCGCACATCAGCGGCTGCCCGGTTTTGCCTTTCTTCTGCATGGTCTCATGGCAGCCTTTGCATTGCAGATGAAACGCCTTCATCAGAGGAACCGGATTGTTTGCAGATGATTTTGCCGTATGACATTCCGAACATTTTCGCGGGTCTCCGCCTTTGTTTGCCTTGAAAATATCATAATCATGATGACAGCGATTGCAGTCAATCCCATCCGCGTGCTTGTCATGGGGAAACGATACCAAAGCTCTGGTGTGGGTTCCCAGTTCGGGACTGTTGAGCGTCATTACCGGCTCCTGAGAAAATGCGGCAGGAATAAGCAATGCCGCGACGATGAATGCTTCGATCAGCCATTGTATCTGTCTCATAAGCCTCACTCCACCTTGAAATTGTCAGGAATAATCATGGTTTCGAGCAGCAATTCCTTAAAGCAGACCACTTTGATTCCCAGCTCGTACTTTTCTCCCAGATCGCGAATCTGGTCAAAACAGTTATGACACGGAGAAATCACGATTTTCGCGCCGGTTGCCTTGATCTGATCTGCCTTGACTTTGCCGGTAATCATGCGTCCGGGTCGGTAATCTGGTCCCATGGGCATAATGCCGCCGCCTCCGCCGCAGCAATGGTTGTAATCCTTATTCGGATTCATGTCTCTGAAATCTTCGCAGAGATAGGAAATAATTTTGCGCGGCTCATCCCACAGTCCTCCGTTTCGGGATACATTGCACGGGTCCTGATAAGTTACCGGCTCTTTGATTTTCTTTGCCGGATCAATCTTGATTTTGCCATCTCTCAAAAGCTCATACAGCCATTGCACATAATGAACAATCTCGACCGGCGGTTTTCCATCAGGATAGCCTGCAAAATAAGGTCCTTCGTATTTTACCGAGCGATACGCATGACCGCATTCGGTAATCAGAATTTTTTCCGCTTTCAGTTCAATGGCTTTGTCATACATGCCTTTGACCACTTGACCCGCGACCGCATAATCGCCGGCAAACATGGGCAGATTGGTGCAGTCCCATCCGTAGCTCGGCATGGTCCAGTTTTCCCCGACAATGGTGAAAATTTTGGCAGCCATCGCAATATCCTGCGGATAAAACACCGGCTCTCTGGGATTGATGGTGTACATATATTTAGCATTGGGCTTGTCGAACGGAATAGTTACGCCTTTGATTTCCTCGCTGGCTTCATCTGCCATCCATTCGCAGGTTTCCTGAAATTCTTCGATGGGAAGTGCCATGTGATTGCCGGACTTTCTGCAATTATCCGTAAAGAAAGCCAGTTTTTCCGGCAAAACGCCCTGAGAATTGCAGACTCGCCGTGCCAACGACATCATTGTCGCAATATCAATGCCAAAAGGACAGAACATCGAACATCGCTTGCACAGGGTACAATGCAGCCACAGCGTATCGAAGCATCCTTCCAAAAACTCGCGGGTTACCTTGCCTTTCTGACGGTACATTTCGCCCAAAGTGCGTTTCACCTTATACGCGGGACTCATTTTCGGGTCTTTGTCATGCCCCAAATAGACAAAGCAGCTTTCCGCGCACAAGCCGCATTTGGAGCAGATATTGAGCCATGTCTGAATTCTGGCGCTGTCATAGACATCCAGTATCTCTCTGATCTGTTTGATATTGACCATCATCTCTCCTTTGAATTACCAAGCTCTTGCCCCGCGCCGTCCGCCCATCTCAAAGCCGATAAATGCACGGGTAAAGAAGAACAATACCACATGTCCGAGTTTGGTGAACGGCAGTAAAATCAGCAGCAGTTCGCCAGAAGCTACGTGCAGAATCATCATGGTCTGATAATCCCCGATATGATGATATGCCAGAAATCCGCTCGCAAACGGCAATATGGTCAGCAGCAGCAGCACATAATCCCGGATTTCGGTCATGATTCTGACTTCGGGTCGGACAAGTCTTCGGACAAATAAAAATATGCCGGAGACCATGACCGCAAGGGTCAGCATATCTGCCCATGTATCGGGCATTGACCATAAAGAGATACCGAAAGATTCGTCCCAAAGCAGATTGTGCGCCGCAAGAAACAACGGAGCCGACAGCAGAGATACATGAAAAATGAATACCATAATGCTGAATACGGGCTGAAGCCGGGAGGACACGCTTCCCAGAGGAATCAGCCAGAACGCGATGGATTTCGCGCCCCATTCCAAGCTCTGATGGTTGTAAAATACCCTGTCTTTTCCGAGACTGAGACCGTAAAGATACGATATTCTTACGATCATGCCTATCCCGGAAATGATAAACGTGAGCCACAAGGCAGGACCCGTCAGAAACGAATACAAGGATGCCACGTTTTCACACTCCTCCAGTATGAATTCGGATTGATACAAATGAGATGGTTCTTATAAAAAGGAGGGGGGATTGTCAATAAAAAACAGCAGATCAGGCTACTTTACCGAATATCAGCGATACGGTTCCGCCGTTAACCTCGATACGGTCGGCAACGGAGTTCATGGCAGCAAGCCCCCGCTTTCCGAGCTGTGTGGCATGAATATGCTCGATTTTTTTCAAATCGGATGGCAGATCGAAGCCTGAGCCTTCATCTGAAATATCGGCTCTGATCTCATGCTCGGAAAAATATAAGGACAAATCCACATAAGACTGCTGCGAAAAGTGATTTCCGTAACAGACCGCATTAATCAGCGCCTCCCGGATTGCCAGCAATATCAGCACCGAATCTTTGCCTTGGGGAATTTTGTTTTCCGGAATATTTTCCGCAGCCCACTGACAGGCAGTATCCACGCCTTTATAACTGGATAAAAATCGGTAATGCAAGCCTGAATCTTCTGTCTGGAGAGGCTCGCTGAGTATTGCCAGAATCATGTCATCATCCTGTATCCGATATTCCGAAATCTTATCAAGAATGATCTGACTCAGTCCTCTGACCGTATGCCGCTCTGCCAGAATATCGGTCGCATTCAGGATTTCGATGATCTCTTCAGCCTGAATACCGTCGGAAAACAGAAACAGATAATTATCCGGCTCAAACGAGATATTGTATTCGGAAAAGATCAACTCCTCCTTCAACATTCCGAGACATAATCCGCCGCCTTCCAATTCTTCGATGTCAAGATTTCCATCCGGCTTCTTTCTGACCAGAAGTCCGCCCGGATTTCCGGCAGTTGCGATGCTGATTTTTTCGTTTCGGCGATCCCACAATGCGGCAGTGGCACAGAGATGATAATCGGAATAATCGGCTTTGCTCAATTCCGCGTTGATGGTTCGGAGCAGATCAGGAGGATTCTGATGCTTGTTCCATATCGAACTCAGTATTCCCGAAAATATTGCACTGATATAGGAACTCATAATGTTGTGTCCTGCCACATCTCCCAAAACAATGCCGCATCGTCCTGCCAAATTGAAACGTCGGCATAATGCAATATCTCCGCCCGCATCGGTCAGTTGGGAATATGCGATATCAATCGCGCTGCAAGGTTCCGCGCACCCGTGCCGGATGAGGTTTGCCTGCGCTTTCCTGATCTGACTCGATGTTGTTGCAGACCCGAGTTGTGAGCCTCTTCGAGCCAAACGATAGACTGCGGACTCGATCATATCCGCGATATCGTATTCCAAGCGGGATTGCAGCAGTATGCCGTCCGCTCCGAGCCGGATCGCCAACTGAAACGTATCCGAATCATATTCGGGTACATAAATAAAGACCATCGTGTTAGGGTAATCGCGCTTGATATTGAGCAAAATGCCCATCCCGTCAATTCCCGATGTGAACACATTGCTGATGACAATATGGTACGCGTGTTTGTCCGATTCGAATAATTCCCATGCCTTATCGCCGCTGCATACATGGGTGATCCGAAATCCGATTTTTTTCAGAAACTGCTGATATTGAGCGGCAGTTTTCTCATCTTCCTCTACCAGCAAAATATGATACTCGGACGGTATGAGTGAAGGCGATGTTTTTGTCTCAGTTCTGCTTTTGGTTTCATGGGAATATTTTTGCAGCAGATATCTGATCTGCTGAATCTGAACGGGTTTGGGAAGAAAATCATCCGCCCCGGCTTCGAGACTTCTCTGCCGGTCTTTGGCGGAGGTCATGGCAGATATGGCAATGATCGGCGTGTTTATCCCCATGCTGCGGATTCGGCGGATGGTTTCGAATCCGTCCATACCGGGCATGAGAAGGTCGGTAAAAATCAGATCAGAGGATTCTGTTTTCAGATATTCCAATGCTTCTTTTCCGTTGCGGCATTCCGTGATCGTGCAGCCATCGGTCTGAATAAACCCTTTGAGCAGATGCCGATTGAAAGGATTGTCGTCAATAATGAGAATATTCTGAAATTTCAATGCCATTGCCATCTCCGTACGCGTATGTTTTCCAAGTTATAGGGATATTATAAGAGAAAGCTGCGGAGTATGCAACACGGATAAAAATAATCATAGCGGATTCGAAATAAAAAAGGCTGTCTCAAAGACAGCCTCTGTAATATCATATCGGAATTATGCGTGAATCTGCTTTCTGATGCAGGCAAATGCAGCCAAACCGACCGCCAGCAGAATCATGCTTGCCGGTTCGGGCGTTGCCGTAAGAGTATCAGGAGTGATCTCATCAGGCGTTATATCCGGCTCCGGTACGATGACGGGGTCCGGTGGTGTTACCGGTGTATCTCCCGGAAGCGTATATGCCGAGGCAATGCTGATGGGTTTGACAAACGTGGCATACCCGATACCCCAGTTCCAATTCGAACTCAGTCCTCTGAAGGGCTGCCATAAGATATCGCTCTCACTCTCGCTCCATGTCGAATAGGAGGCATACCACCAACCGTCCGCGCCGCGATCCTCATAACCGATAGCTGTTACAACATGATTCATTCTGGCATCCTGATTGGTATCTACCGCCAGCATCATCGGACGTCCGGCATCGATTTCCGCGACAAACTCCGCCCATGAAAAACTCGAAAAATACTCACTGAAAGCATCGAACTGATAGCCGCGATATGCCGCATAATCAATGAACACATCATCCGCATAGCTGAGATAGCTGTTGCCATAGCTCAGAATACCTTCGGAAGTGTGAAAAAAATCTGCAAGGCTGGTATCCGGCGGATCAGGCAGATTCGGGTTGTCCGGTGTTGAATTGTATTTTTCATTATGCGCGCTGCTTGAAATCTCTTCTTTCACATTTTCAGTCAGTCTGACTTCATCCCATCCGCTGGCATTGAACAAGGCATCATATCCGTGAATATCCCAATATCCCATAATCATAGCAGATGCCGTGGGTCCGCATCCGTTATACCAACTATATGCCGGCACATACTTGATCACTACCTGACTTGCTATTGCCTGAGAGTGTAAAAACATCGCTCCCAGTATGAATAAAAAAGCGTATTTTTTCAAACTATTATTTTTTCCATAGCGTCTTCTCAAAGAAGCCACTCCGATCATTCCCAGTCCCAGCAGCAGCAATGTCTGAGGTTCGGGTGTGCTTGATGACTCGAAATCGCTGCCATCCGTAGGTCTGAAATTGACCACCAAATCTTCCCAGTCCGCATCTCCGCCTCCGATAATATCTTCGAATGCAATCGTGTATCCTTTGTTGGTGGCAAAAAAGATCGCGTTGTCAAAGCCGTTTGTGTATTCTGATTTGTTGACCACTTTACTGGAAGAAGAAATAGCCGGATTTGCAGCAACCATTGTGGTCAGCATTGTCCCGGATCCGTTGGAATTGAGATAGAATCCAAAATAAGTACCTGCACTTACCGTAAATTTGTATGTCGAGTTGATCGCCACTTCGTTTTGGACAAACAACGGGTCATAAAAAGTCAGCTTGCTCGAATCGAATGATTCATACGGATTGCCGTCATAAGTGAAAACCCCGAACGGAGAATGATACCGGGCATAGCCGATGCCCAGAAATTCCACTTCATATTCTTTGGTTTCCGAAGTATAAAACAACTCCGCCTGACTTTGATCTGTTATCGGATTCACTGCGGAACCATCCGGGTTGGTGATGCCGTTTTGGGAAAACCAGTACTCCAGACTTTCGAGATTGGGATTGCTGCCATAACCGATCTGAGCATATTCTGTGGTACTGTCTCCCAAATCAATGACCATTGTGGATGAGGTGGCATAAGCTGCTGATGTGCATAAAAATAAAGCCCCCAGCATGAGAGTGATGATTGTTAACTTGTTTTTCATAGCAAATTTCCTTTCCATGTTTTTTCGGTTCAGAGCGAACCGTATCAGAAATTTGCAAAAAACGTGCCGGAGATTTTATAATTATAATATATTGAAAAAACTATAATACTTAATAATCAGCCATTAACATTTTTAATAGGGATATAGGATGTGCTATGGTTTTTGGTGGAAATATAGCTTAAATTATATGGGTTTGGCAATTGTATCCGAGCATTATCGGATTTGAAGGGGATATAATTTTTTTGAGAGTGGACGAGATGAAGCGGCTGAAACTTATTCCTCTCCGGATGATAGAACAGAGTTGATAAAACATCCTGATCCCGAATCAGCGGTTTCAACTGTATCGGAAGGTTTTGTAAGGACCGGCGTTTCCGGTGCGGGGGCATCCTGCCTGGTTTCCGGTGAAGGCATGATCACGGAAGGCTGCTCTGTCTCTGCTGGCAGAGGCACGATGACAGGAGAAGTCGCCGGAGTTGTTGGCGCGTCTGTATTATCTGCCGAAATTTCTTCAATTCCCGTATCTTCATGAATCGGGGTGTCTTTCGGAATTGCTATGATCCGAATGGCGATCTCTCCTTTATCCTTACTGAAAGCCGTGCTGCCGCCGTTATTCGTTGTATCCGCCTGTTCGGTATTTTTGCCGGATGTCTGATCCCATGCGCGAAAAATAAGCCTGACCGTATCAGTAAAACCCGGATTCGGCATGAATCGGATAACCGTATCCTCTTTCAGCAGCAATGAATTTTTCTCACCGATATCTTTCGGAAAATCTGTGAATTGTCCGTTATCGCCATATTGCCATACGCCGTTAATATTTTCAGCATCGATAACCGCAATTCCTTCGACAGCGCCGGCATCTTCATCGGTAATCGGATCAGGAATAATATCAATCAGATCGGAAATCAGCATTCCCGGATTGTCTTTATCGGCAATATTCTCATCAACTGACTTCAGCATCAGACGGGCAATATCGGGATAAAGCACTGGTGCATGATTGAGAATCGTTATTGCCGGAGGAGTCAGCGGAACTTCGGGAGTCGGCGGATCCGGGATTCCTATAATGATCGGGTTGACAATAATTCTGACAATTGCAGTATCCGAGATATCATGCTGGTCTCCGGCAGTATAAGTAAAGTTATCCGTGCCGATAAAATTTCGATTCGGCATATATGTGAATGAGCCATCGGCATTGAGTTTCAGCGTGCCATTACGGGGAGTTGCAACAACACTTGCTGTCAGCGCGTCTCCGTCAGCGTCTTTATCATTCGCCAACACTCCGGGTGCAGGCACAGACAGCATTGCACCCTGATCCGTGCGATAGCTGTCATCCGATGCGACAGGAGAAGCATTGTTCAGCATAATCGTAATGGGCGCGGAAGATGACAGAAACCCATCGCTGACCTGAACCGTAAGAATAACAGTCCCGGCGCTGAGTTTCGAATCACCAGCAACGGTGATCTGCCCGCTTGCCGGATCAATGGCAAACATCCCGGATTCGTTGCCTAAAATGATCGAGTATGTCAGTATATCGCCGTCAGGATCACTTGCGGCAACTGTGCCGACAATAGCGCCTTTCGGAGCATTTTTTGCGATACTGAACGATTGGGCATTGATGGTCGGCACATGATTGATAGCGGCTATATTGATCGTTATTGCAGCTTCAGCCCCCAGATGTGTATCGCTGACCCGAACCGTAAGAATGACAGTTCCCGCACTGAGTTTTGAAGCATCTGCAACGGTGATCTGCCCGCTTGCCGGATGAATGGCAAACGTCCCGGGTTCGTTGCCCGAAACAATCGAGTATGTCAATGTATCGCTGTCAGGATCACTTGCGGCAACTGTGCCGACAATCGTGTCTTTCGGCGCATTTTCTAAAATGCTGAAACTCTGAGCTTTGATAATCGGCACATGATTCATTGCGGCTATATTGATCGTAATCAGAGCTTCAGCAGAATCTCCCAAGCCGTCATTGACTTTGAATCCGAAATTATCCGATCCGGCATCATTTTCTGCAGCATAAATGATCATGTATTTCTGATGGGGTATAAGAGTCGGAATATCGCTTATCGCTTCACCCTTGGTGCCATCGGCGATCATCTGATACAGCCTTCCTTTTGCCGGAAGCTTGGAAATCATGTAAATCAGCGGATCATTGTCTGCATCATGACCTGACAATGTAATTGTAATCTCAGAATTTTCAATCATATTCACGGTCTGAGCATCGGCTGTCGGCAGAGTATTCTGTCCTCTGATGACGAAACTGAACTCTTCGCCGTAAGCTGTACCGATGCTGTTATGGGCATACGCTCTGACATAATATTTTCCGGGAGAAAGATTTCGGATCGTTCCGCTGAACGGCTTGCCGGATGAAATGGGGAGCGTCATATCCCAAGTGAACGGTAATGCCATATCCCAGACAGTCGGATAGGGATGTGCAGCATACACAAATCCGTAAATCGTTACCGGAGAACTGCCGATATCTGTGATGTCTCCGCGGAGTGTCAGATCGGTGCTGCTGATTGTGTAATTGTCAATATCGGTATGAACTGTCGGAATACGCGGCTCTGTGGTGGTGAATGTCAGGAAGTTGCCGGAACTGATGAGTTGAGAGCCGATTCTGATATATGCCGAAACCTTGTATGTCGTCTGAGGCATCAGGTTTGTCAGCGTCAGACTGAAATCGCCTGCTCCTGTGCTGCTTGCCGGAACCGTGCCGGAAGCAAACCAATCTGTCCACCAGAAAAATCCCCGCTCTGTGATGCCGTCTCCCGATGCAGTGCCTTTGGCAAAAGCACTCAGCGCTGTTACAGAATCAATGCCGGTGATTGCAACAGAAGGCGTAATGGGAGGAGGTAGATCAAATGTTGCAACACAATTCAAATTGTTGGACGGCATGACAAAGCTTGATGCACACGGAGGCGGAGACCATCCTGTAAATATGGAACTTCCGGAAGACGTGGCTGTAAGATTAACAATGGTTCCGGCAGTAAAACTTCCGCCGCCGCCGACTGTTCCTGTACCGGAACCGGCTGCGCTGACGGTAAGCGTGTGAGGCGGATTTCTCAATAAATAAATCCATACGGAATTATTGCCGCCATTAGGCAAGCCAAGAGATCCGGGACTGTTGACCGCGTAATTGGCTGCAATATTCAAACCGTCAAAATTACTTGTGAATTCAACATTACCGGGATTGGCAGGCGCTGGGATACTTACCTTTGCGGCTGCTCCGAAAAGCCCGGTTGAACTGCCCCATTTGATTGAATCCAATGAAGTAATTCCGGTACTGCTGGTGTCTATCCATACCATATCCGTAGCAGCAAAATCACCGGGTTTAGGTGTGGGTGTTGCTGACAGCCAGTCTATGTAGCTGCCGCCAAATTGCAATTTTATATTCCAAGCATCGTCTGCTCCGAGAGGACTAGGAGCGTAAGCAGTATCCTCCGTCGGAATAGGTGGTGATGTATAGGGTGGTCCCCCTCCGACAACAATGATTGTTCCGGCTTTGAAAAGTGTGGCAACAGATGACAGATTTTTAAACTTGTAAATTCCGTATTTAGCAGCGGTGCTAGCAGTTGAATCCCCGAAATAAAGACTCTCAAGTTGTGCCGCAGTCTGATCCTGAGTCAGCAAAAACTCAATATATTCTGTATCAATAAAACCATCAGCACGCCTGAATTCATTGACGATAATCGGCGAAGCCGCATATGCGGTATTTATTCCGAATATTAACTGCAACAATAACAGTACGACAGAAAATGCAAGCAACCGCTTCATAAAATGCCCCCTTTTTTCATTTCAGAAACGGATCGTATAGATGGAAAGTATAAAAAAATAGCTTCTATCCTAATCGCATCGTCTTTTCAATATCCATAGAAGTTACGCAGTTGAAATTTAATATACTGATTTTATTTAGTATTAAATTTTAGAACATCTATGGATTCAAGGAGTTGAAATCCAACTGCGTAATTCATATATATCTGCGGATATGAAAAATCAAGAGCTTTTTATCGAAAATATGATGTACAATTATTTCAATATCATATAAGTTTATAGAGTTTGATTAGGTAATGAATATTGACAATAAATTCAGCACAAATATCGCGTTCCGTATAACATGTAATTTTGGAATGATAGACGGAAAAGATAAAATTATGTTTGCAATTCCCAAAGAACTCAAGCGGATTCTGACGCCCTTCCGAACTGAAAATCAGTTTCTTTTCGATACCATCCTGCC
>CAZMDM010000399.1:0-4119 GCA_964564775.1 uncultured Desulfonema sp.
AAACCTCGTTTGCCAAACACATTGCTTGAGAAATCCGGGACTTTTCAGGCGAAATTATCAGCGAAGTGCTTCATCGCATGGCGTAGTCTTACAATCGCGAAAGAATTCCGGGTTTGTCGTCTGTGGTCAAACATCTCGATAAAAAGACACCGCAATCTCAGCAAGACCTCAAAGCTCGTCTTATTTCGGTTTTCGGACTCTAAGACTGCATTCATCTGAAATTTTCCCAACTTTCGATGGGACAGAAAAACCGCATCAACTTTCTGCGCTATCTGGTTCAGGATTTCGATCTGCTCATTATGGACGAAAGTTTGGCAAATGTGGATGAGCATACCCGTGAAACCATTTTATTCTCCATCAAAGAGATATTTCCGAACACGCTGTTTTTGTACATTTCCCACAACATCATCGAGGTCTCCAAATTCTGCAAAGAGATTCTGGTATTTCGGGGAATGGGCAAAACTCCTCCGATAAAACTTGTTCTCGGACAGAATCTTTGTGCAAATCAACACTTGGATCAGCAGGCATTTGAAAAGACCATGCTGGAGATTATGAATGCTTCATAGACGGATTTACCAATTTCTGATTATCTACATGCTGGGCATTGCGTTTCTGCTGATGCTGAAATATGTCCTGAACTTGTCAGATTATGTGATTCCAGGACCGCTTAGTATAGGGCAGATATTTGCCGATGTCTTCAGAAATTATCTGTCGGATGTGATGAATACTTTTTCGGTAACCATTATCGGACAGATTATTTCGATCTGCATGGCATTTTCCATCGGAATTTTAGGGCGTCAGACCTCATGGCTCGGATCCTTTGTCAAAGTCGCGGCATACAATATTCAGGCATATCCCATTGTGGCGATTGCACCGATTATCTTTATTCTGCTCGGAGACGGATTTATCTCCAGATTGCTGATCGCGGCGATGATCTGCTATTCGCCGCTGCTGTTGTCCGTGCTGGGCATCATGTCGGAGCCGATTCATGATATCGAGCATTTTTATAAAGTTACGGGCAGAATGCGCTGGCAGTTGGAGATCAAAATCCGGGCATTCGAGAATATGAGCAAGCTGACCACCGTGATTTCGGGAAGTGCGACTTTGGCAATGGCAGGCACGATTGTTGCCGAATTTATTGCGGCAAACGCGGGAATCGGCTACAGCATTCGGATTGCCCTGTATCAGAGCGATCTGGGAAAGGTTCTGGCAGCATTGTTTCTGATCGGCATCACCCTATCCGTGTATCAGGGAATTTTGGAACTTGCCGGACATCGGATTACCGAAAAATGGGCAGGTATATGAATCTCGCGGGGATATACACAGCAGTTTATTGCCCTGATTCCTTGATCGGCGTAATACGTTCCCTGAAAATCTGCATGAGTTCGGTTAGAACAAAAGTGAACGGCATTTTTCCAGTATCTCCCTGAAGCATATTGATTTTCACATCTTTCATGGTTTTTGCCATGACTTCGGCAACAGCAGGCAGCGCCTTTTCGATAAAGAGCTTTTCCAAGCCCGCAGACGACACACTGTTTTCCGCATCTATTTTTTCCCGCAAAGCCTTTGCTTCTTCTTCATGCCGCATTTTCTGCGCCTGAACTTCTTTTTCAGTTTTTTCCAGATCAAGCTGAATCTTCTCTTTTTCTCTTCCGATTTCCTGCTCCAGTTTGTATCGGGCAATGGCTTCGTTCTGCTCCACGCGATAATGATCCAATTCGAACTGATGCTCCTCGTTTTTCTTGGAAAGCAGGATATGTTTTTCTTTGATTTCCGCCTCGTTTTTCGCTTTATCTATATCCCGGATTTTCTGATGCTCGGCAACCGCGCGTTCATCTTCGAGCTTTCGGATTTCCGCATGTTTCTGCACATCGGTTTTTTGCTTCAAAAGCTCTTCCTCGATGTTGCTTTTGAGAATTTCCGTGTTTTTCCGGTGTTCTGCCAGTTCCCGCTCATTTTCCAGTTTTCCGATCTCAATGCTTTTCTGGGTTTCCATTTTCTGCTTCTGAACTTCTGCTTCGATCCGGCTTTTATTGAGCTCGGTATTTTTGCGATGTTCGGCAAGCTCCAAATCTTTTTCCAGAGTTCTGATCTCCACAGTCCGCTCCATCTCCATCTGAGCGAGCTTGGATTCCCGGATTTTGTCGGCTTTGAACATCATCTGAAGCGCATGAAAAATTTCCGCATCCTGAATATACACATCCTGAATATCAATGGTAACAATCTCGACGCCCCAGCCGTTTTTTTCATCGCCGACCACACGGGAGACTTCTGCTTTCAGCGCATCGGCAATATCTTCTTTGCGCTTGCGGATACATTCATCCACTTTCATGTTGGCAACCAGCCATTTGGTGGTGGAACGGCACATATCGCCGATCATCCGGGCAAGCTTTTCTTCTGCACTCTGGCGATTCGAGAAATTGATGCGCTCATAAATTTTCAAGGGATTGTTGATCCGATAGACCGCCATTCCCCGAATCCGCACATCCACATTGTCATTGGTAAGCTGATTTGCCTCGAATACGATTTCTTTGAGACTGGTAGGAATGATGAAGGTATTGTCTCTGAACCATTTGAAACAGCAAGCGCCCTGACCGCTGGTTTTCTCGCTGAATTTTCCGTTTCGGTAGTGAATCAGGTATTCGCTGGGCAGGGCGGAAATATAGCCCCATTTTTTCTTCAGACGAGGATCATCAGGAGAACTGCTGGTAACTTCAATATCCTTTTCCAGACTGACTTTTGTTTTCATGGCTTCCTCCCATAATGCGATTTCGAATCATCCCGGATCGGTCAGAGGGATCGGATTTGGAATGTTCAGTTTGCAAGATATTGAAACCGTTGAAGCTCTTCGATATCGCTTTCGGTCATAATTTTGAGTTTTTTTGCAATTTCAGGCGTAAAGAGAGCGAATTTTCCTTCGGAACTCGTGCAGAGCGTTTCTTCATGGTAAATACTGCCTTCCATGATCGCTTCCCGCTCGCTGACAAGTTCCCGAACCTTTCCCACCACTTTCAGCTCCTGTCCCACCGATACAGGCTTGATGAAGTTCACCGTAATGGATTTGGTCAGAATCAGCTTTTTCAGAAAATAAATCGCAGTCCAACTCATCACCTCGTCCAACATCGCAGACAGAATTCCGCCGTGAGCAATATTGTTCCATCCGCACAAGTCTTCGGGAATGCTAATCCACGACATTACCGCAGTCTCGTCTGTATAAAACTTCATTTTCAACCCTATCGGATTGTTGGGTCCGCAGGCAAAACATTTCCCATCCGATCTCGGAGGCAGATGTTTGAGATTATTCGGTATATCCATAGTATATCCTTTATTATTCACCCAAAATTTCGACAATTTTCCGTTCAACAGTTTTGCCGTTGTCAAGCAGATATATTTTTCTGACTACTTTCAGACGATTTTCAGCAAATAACTGAATACACTGAGGAAAAAGCTGCCATTCCTGTTCCAAGCCCTTTTTCTTGATATTTTCCAGCGTATCTCCCGGTTCAATTGGAAATGCCCTTTGTCCGATAATCGGACCCGAATCTTCGCCGTAATCAATGAAATGCACCGTACATCCGCCGACTCTGCATCCGTATCGGAAAGTATCGCCGTAACCATCTGTTCCGGGAAATGCGGGAAGAATCGCGGGATGAATATTCATAATCCGGGGATGATCGTGATCCGTGTTGACATGATCAATAAAATACGGTGTCAGGTTCCGCATGAATCCGGCTAACACGAGCAAATCAAACGGATAGGATTCCATAGCATCCAGCAGATGCCTTTCGGCAATCGAGCGGGTAATCACAAAGGTTCTGAGTTTTTCAAACGGCGTCTCCGAGGAAAGCAGAGATTGTTTGGATAAAATTTCGGCAATATGAAAATCCGAAGGCGGTGTGAGATGACCGGATTTGGCATCTTTGATAATTTCGGCATAATCCGCAACAAAAGTCGGAATACCGTGTTTTTTGGCTCGTTCCAATCCAAATGCCTTGGGATTATCCGAGCCGACAAAAACCATTGTGCCGCTGATCTTTCCCGATTCACACGCATCAATAATCGCCTGAAGATTCGTGCCTCCGCCGGAAATCAGCGCGCCGATCCGAATACTCATAATCG
>CAZMDM010000400.1:0-3009 GCA_964564775.1 uncultured Desulfonema sp.
CGCATCGGCAAATCAACCCAAAAGTTGGCACGGGCTGCGGCATCGGCGTTAAGGAATGCCCCAGAAATGCAATTGCTTTGGAGGAGGAAGTCGCATGAACCAGGTATTGGAAGGAAGTCATGCTTTATCGGAAGCAGTCAGACTGGCAAAAGTTCAGGTGATGTCCGCATATCCCATTACACCGCAGACGCATATTGTGGAGGCATTGTCGGAATATTGCGAAGATGGCAGAATGAACGCCAAATTCATCTGCGTGGAAAGCGAGCATTCGGCAATGGCAGCCGTGATCGGAGCCGCAAGCGGCGGAGTGCGGACATTTACTGCCACATCCTCTCACGGACTTGCGCTGATGCACGAGCTTCTTCACTGGGCATCCGCAGCACGCTTGCCGATTGTCATGGCGGAAGTGAACCGGGCATTGGGTCCCGGATGGAATATCTGGATGGATCAGACCGACAGCTTGGCGCAGCGAGATACGGGCTGGATTCAGTTGTATTGCGAAGATGGTCAGGAAGTGCTGGATACCACGCTTCAGGCATTCCGATTGGCAGAAACCGTGAATCTGCCGGTGATGGTTGTTTTGGATGCGTTTTTCCTCTCTCATACTTACGAGCCGATGGATGTGCCGGATCAGGCAGAGGTGGATCGCTTTCTGCCGCCGTACTGCCCCAAACTTCAGATTGATATTCAGATTCCGGCTGCCATCAGCCAGATGGCTCCGCCCAATGTGTATATGGAAATGCGGCGCAATATTCAAAGTGCGATGGAAACCGTGCCGAATCATTTTGACTTTGTTGAAACCGAGTTTGAAAAAATTTTCGGGCGCAGATATGGTCAGATTGATGCAGTTGATTGTGAAGATGCGGAGATTATTCTGGTGGTTACGGGAACTGCCGCGAGTACGTCCCGATATGTGCTGAATGAACTGCGCTCGCAGGGAGAAAAAGTCGGCATTCTCAAGCTGAAAATGTTCCGTCCGTTTCCCAAAGACCTGATTCGGAAAGTCTTGGGACATGCTAAAAAAGTAGCGGTAATTGATCGCAATTTCTCCTTCGGCGCAAGCGGTATTTTTGCTCAGGAAGTCCGAGCCGCATTGTGCAATCATGCGAATCATCCGAAAGTATTCGGCTATATCACGGGTTTGGGCGGACGTGATGTAACCCCTGAGATTATCCGGCAGATTTATCAGCTTGCCAAAGAAACACCCGAACCGATTGATGAAAGCGTGTGGGTGGGGTTGAAGGAGTGAGGAAAAAAATTTTGAAACTCGGCTGTATCGACTATCTCAATTGTTATCCCTTGTATTATCAGATGGAAAAAACCCCTATCGCAGGTGTAGAGGTGATTCCCGCGTATCCCAGCAAACTTAACGAGATGATGCAGAAAGGCTTACTCGACATCAGCCCGATTTCTGCGGCAGCTTATGCACAGATTCAGGAGGATGTGAAAATCTTGCCGGATTTCTGCCTTGCCTCAATCGGTTATGTGCGATCCGTGATTCTGATCAGCAAAGTGCCTATCGAGGATTTGGACAAAAAACGCATCGGGCTTTCCACAGCTTCGCAGACATCGGTGGTTCTGCTCAAATGTCTTCTGGATAAATTTTATAATATTCAGCCCATCTACGAGCCGATCCATCCTGATCCGAGCTTGAAAAATACAGACGCGGCTCTGGTCATCGGCAACGAAGCAATGCTGAACCCTTTGGAAGCGATTCCTTATACTTATGATCTGGGAGACCTGTGGCTGAGAAAAACTGGGTTTCCGGTGGTATTTGCAATTTTCGCGGTGAGAAATTCGATTCTGCTGTCTTATCCAGATCAGGTGAAAGCCGTAATTGACTCTTATCGCAAATCCTTGCGATGTCTCAAGACCGAAAGTCAGATTCTGTTTCGGAAGGCAAAAGAAAAATATCCGAATATCGCGTATGATATTCCAACATATTATCAACTACTGAAATACGAATTTACGGATGAGTTGAAACGCGCGCTGAACTTCTATTTTTCCACAGCTCATCAGCTCGGATTTCTTGAAAAAGTCAGCGCGCTTCAATTTATTCCTTAATCTTTTTTCGGCGATACTGCATATAGGCATTGCGGAATGCCTCATACGGATTGATGGCCGCTTCTTTGAGAGACTCGTAATCGCCGATACGAAATGAGAGTGCATTCACCTGATCATATAAGTCGATACCAGTGGATGCCGCAGAGGGCTTCACATAAGATACCGGATCAAGAAACCGATCTCCTCCCAACCCTACGGAATCTCTGAGCGTGGAAGGTCCGAAAAAAGGCCAGACAATATAAAATCCGTCCCCGATGCCGTAAACTGCCAGAGTCTGTCCGAGATCCTCATCATGGGGCTTGATGTGCGGATTGTTTTTTGCCGGATCACCGAAGCCCAAAACCCCGACAACCGTATTGACCATAAAGGATCCCAATTCCTCACTGGCAGCTTTGGGTTTGCCTTGAAGCATACAGTTCACAAAACGGATCGGTGTAGTCAGATTATGAAAAAAATTTTTCACGCCGATACGCACGATTTCGGGCGTAACTGCCTTGTATCCCTGAGCAAGCGGTTTCATCACCCAGAAATACAACTTATCATTTACATGAAACATTGCCCGGTTCCACGGCTCTATCGGGTCAGCAATCCGAACATTTTCCTCTTCGTCATCAAAATACTCATCGTTATTGTTTTTTTCGGCTGCAAACCCCGATGTTCCGATAACTAACAATGCGACAATCCACAAATGTATCAGAATTTTCAATGAATTTCCTCCTTATTTCATAGTCAGGAATTTTTGTTCCATTTCAATTAGTTGGCGCTTCATTTCGCTTCCTCCGCCGAACTGTCCGATGCTCCCATCGCTTCTGATCACCCGATGACAGGGAATCAGAATCGGAAAGGGATTTTGAGCCACCGAAGTTCCGACAAAGCGGCTTGCCCGGGGTTTTCCAACTTCTTCAGCAATCTCTTTGTAAGACTTTACCTGTCCGTAAGGAATAC
>CAZMDM010000401.1:0-4191 GCA_964564775.1 uncultured Desulfonema sp.
GATCGGTTTTCTGCTGTGCATAACTCTTTCCGAAGATTACTGTTTTGCAGGTTTTTTCATGGGCGGATGCGGTGGCATTCCTTCGCCTCCCATCGGCATATCGCCCATTTCGGTGATTTTATAGCCATCCGGGACTTTGAATAGATTTTTGTCCAATGATTTTTCCTAGATCTGCTTCAACGTAACGGTGGTGGTGATTCCCATCATCTTCACGGCAGTCTGAACCGGAAATCCTTCTGCCTTTCCCACAGTTGCCATGAGATTTTTCAGCATGGGGCTGTTTCCCATGATTTTCTGCATTTTCAGCCCCATATCTTTATACTGTTTGTAGCCTTTTACCTGCTCAGATACCCAGTATTCTCCTTCACCCATGCCTGACATCTGATATTTTTTGCAATCATATCCGGCAATTTTTTTTGTCTCGTTTGTCGGGGTGATTTTGATTTTATCCATCATGCCTTTCATCATCTCGCCCATCTGTGCCATTGCCTTTAGATCGGTTTTCATAGCGGTTTTTTCTTTGGGGTTGAGATGATACGACATCATGGTATCAAGATCAGTAATCGTAATATTCTCTCCGGTTTCCACGCGAAACGCTTTTTCCGTCAGATAATTTCTGACAGTTTCAGTTTTGTTGAACTGACTCATCATTTCTTTGGGCATATTCGGCGGCATTCCCTGCGGCGTCCCTTTGCTTTCACTCACGGTTTCCCAATAAAGGTCTGCATGAGCCGTCTGAGACATCATCACGCAGAGCAATACTGCCAAAACACATTTCCATTTCATGAACATTGTTTCCTTTCAAAAAGCCCCTAACTGACAGGGTTTTATTCTGATTTTCATGCCTTCGCAGGCATTGCTGACCGCCATTTTCGGCAGATTCATCTGTTTTGCGATTTCCCAAGCTTCTTTACACGAAAGTCTTCTGTCCCGAGCCGCAGATGCGATTGCTTGCCGGAGTTCGGAAGCTGGCTCTTCGGCTCTGACAATTTTTCTGTCGGGGCTATGTCCGAACAATCCCAACTGACATTTATTCAGCCTGAAATTCATCAGATCAAGGGTTTTGCCGACTTCCGAGGCTGCAAGATTCAGTTTTTCCGCTATTTGGAATGCCGCAGAGCATGAAAGCCTATCTTCCTCAGCCGATGCCGATATTTCATCCCGGATACGCTCGTTGATCACCGCGTCAGGATGTTTTTCCGCAAAATTGTCTCTCATACCGAAACTCCCGATAAAATTTTTGTCCGAATCTCTTATCATTATCAGGAAAACATGGAACAAGTCAAGCCATTGACAAAAACAACAAAAAAAACGTATATCGTATACGAAATTATTCTGAGGCACATCTCCGAATATTTCCATATCATTGAGCACCGATCTGCCCGAAGGAGGCAAAATGAAAACAATCTCGGCAAGTACGGATACAGGGAACTTCCGCTATGTCCTTATATTTTGCTCCTTGTTGAGTCTGTTTTTACGGGGGCGGCATCCGCTTCGGATGATCATGGTTTTTCTCCCAAAATAGGTCCCTTTGTCCGAAAAGCGCTTCGAAATCACTCTCATTTACGGCAAGCCGATTCTCTGATGAAAGTCATTTGCAGATATAAAGCTGATTCAGACTCCATTTGAGCCGAGTGTCAGCGGAACCGTATGGGAGGGACTTTCTGTGCTCGGAGCCGCGCCTGAATATCAAGTAAAATCCGATCCTTCAGGACATGAGCTTTCAAAGCGTGAAATGGAGGCACGAAGTTTATCCGTATGAAACCCCCTCTTCATCTTTTATGATAATTCTGATTCATCATCATAAAATGAATTTAATTATATCTTATAATCTTCTATTGACAAACCCATCTCTCCATATTAAAGAAGATAAGGATATATTTGGATTAAGGATGAAAGAGCCGGATCACCTATCGCCTCCCGAAATATCAGCGTAGTGAACTGAGTAACGCTTTAAAATTATGCTTTAATTTACAATTTTATTTGATTTGTAAGTAGTTATCATGTATTGCTATCGACAGCTGTTAAAAAATGAAACGGGATACATCTTCTATTGACAAATACATCCCTCCATATTAAAAAGTGTTCTTCCCCATAAAATTGATATAAGCAACTTCGTCTGTCATGCCTCATGGCGGACGACCGTATAAACGTATGTATCTTCTAAACCCTAATCAACTGGAAGGAGGAAGTAAATTGGATATTGTTAAGGAATCCTATTCCGGGAGTATCAAACCCATCACTTTGGGAAAAGGCGACAAAGCCGTAACCGTCGGTGGACAGAATTGTTATCCTTTTTATCAGTTCGAAGGCAAAATGCCTAACAAGCCAAAAATCGCTATGGAAGTTTGGGACATGGAGCCTGAAGAATGGCCCGAAGCCGCATTGAATCCCGTGAAAGACGTGGTGAAAGACCCGGCTGCATGGGCAAAAAAATGTGTGGAGCAGTTCGGTGCGGATATGATCGTGCTTCAGTTGAAAAGCACGGATCCCAACGGCAAAAATGCCAGTGCCGATGAAGCCGCCGCAACGGTCAAAAAAGTTCTCGGATCTATCAATGTTCCGCTCATCGTTTGGGGAGTTGCCAACTTCAAAAAAGACGAAGAAACTCTGAAAAAGATTTCCGAGGAATGCCAGGGACAGAACCTGATTCTGGGACCTGTGGAAGACAAAAACCACAAAGGTATCGGCGCTTCGGCAATGGGTTACGGACACACCATTATTTCTTCTTCTCCCATTGATGTCAACCTTGCCAAACAGGTCAACATTCTGCTCGAAAACTTAGGTATGCCTTCGAACCGGATGCTGATTGACCCGACCACCGGTGGTCTCGGATACGGATTGGAGTACACCTACTCGGTTATGGAACGTCTTCGCATGGCGGCATTGGCTCAGGGCGATGACAAACTGCAACTGCCCATTATCAACAATCTGGGCAATGAGGTCTGGAAATGCAAAGAAGCCAAACAGACCGCAGCAGACGCTCCGACACTGGGCGATCCTGAAAAGCGCGGTATCATGATGGAAGCCACCGGTGCAATTACTTATCTGATGGCTGGTTCTGATATTCTCATTATGAGACATCCCGAAGCAGTCCGCATGGTCAAATCCTATATCAACCTGCTTTGCGATGGCGGATCAGCCAAGGATATTAAAGGTATCAGCAAACAGTTGGCAGCAGCAAGCGTTGATTTGGCAGCACTTGCGCCTGCTCCTGACCTGACACTTGAAAAACCGGGTGCAAAACCCGCAGAGGCAAAGAAAGAAGCTCCGGCAGCAGCAGCCAAACCTGCGGCAGCAGCGGCTCCGGCAGCCAAACCGGCTCCTGCGGCAGCAGCTCCGGAAGCTCCCAAGGTAGAAGCCAAAGCAGCAGAACCGGCAAAACCCGCGGAAGACCCGGCTGCCAAAGCCAAAGCCGAAGCGGAACTCAAGGCAAAAGCCGAAGCGGAAGCCAAAGCCAAGGCGGAAGCAGAAGCCAAGGCAAAAGCGGAAGCAGAAGCCAAGGCAAAAGCAGATGCCGAAGCAAAAGCCAAAGCTGAGGCAGATGCCAAGAAAAAAGCCGAAGCGGATGCCAGAGCGCAGCGCGAAGCCGAAGCCGAAGCCATTCGTCAGCAGAGAGCCAAAGAGCGTGAAGCTCATGTACACAAGAAAGAAGCAGCAGCGGTTTCCATGACTGCGGCAGTAATACAGATGACTGCTATGGAAAAGACGCTTGACAAACTCAATCGGATTCACAGACGGGCAGCATAACCCTGTCTGAACATAAACTAACCTGAAATTGCCTGTTTTTAAAAATCAGAGGAGGAACCTCGTAAAATGGCAGAAGAAAAAGTCGTAAAAAAAGTTGTGGCAGCAAAAGTCGAAGACAAAGAAGAGAAAGCGGCAAAAGTAGTTGATCCTATGGAAGTTACGATTGATGCCGCAACTCAGGAAATGCTCAGACGCGCCCAGAAACTCGGCATCGAAACCGTATTCGAACGCGCTCAAAGCATGAAACCCTGTAACATCGGTATTCAGGGAATCTGTTGCAAAAACTGCGGTATGGGTCCATGCCGCGTTCCTCTTCCCAAAGGCGGAATCGCCGGCGAAGATACCCGCAAAGGTCTGTGCGGCGCAACCGCAAATACCATTGCAGCGCGTAACTTTGTACGAATGATTGCAGGCGGAGCAGCGGCTCACTCGGATCACGGA